>JAEWHZ010000356.1 GCA_023387585.1 Pseudomonadota bacterium | reverse complement strand
ACTAGGCGGGCCGGCGTCACAAACAACAAACGAGCCTGACGACTTGACGACGAAAAACCTGATCCGGGCCGGTGCTGCCGCGCTGGCCCTGACCCTTGCTCCCGGCCTCGCCTTCGCCCAGTGCGGCGGCGCTTCCTGGTACGGCCCCGGCTTCAACGGCAACCGCGCCGCCTCCGGGGAAATCTTCAACGAAAACGCCATGACCGCCGCACACCGCTCGCTGCCCTTCGGCACCACGGTGCGCGTCGTCGACCAGAACTCCGGCAATGCGGTGACCGTGCGCATCAACGACCGCGGCCCCTTCCACCGTGGACGGATCATCGATCTGTCCAAGGCGGCAGCGACCGAGCTGGGCTTTCGCAACCGGGGCACCGCCTCGGTCTGCATCGAGCCCGTCTGAGCCGCACGGCATATGCCGTATCGAAGGCCGCCCGCCCCGTGCGGGCGGCCTTTTCGCGTCCGGGATGCACCAGGCCGCAGCCGGCTTTGCGCGGCACCGAATCTGTCATAGGGTGCAGGCCGTCCGGCGCCCCTGTCGCCGCCTTAGAGTTTCGTTGCGTTTCCGAACCACAAAAGTGTGAGCCACTTTTGCTGGAAACGCTCTAAAAGACTGCCCTCCCCGATGATCGCCCCACAATATCGCATCTATGCCAGCTTCTTCCTGTTCGCCCTGGCGACCGGGGCAATGATGTCGCGCCTGCCCGACATCCAGACGCATCTGGGGGTCACGGAGGGGCAGTTGGGGCTGACCATCATCGGCATGTCGATCGGCTCGCTGATCTCGCTGACGCTGGGCGCGCCGATCATCGAGCGCATCGGGCCGCGCCGGGTCGGGCTGGTCACCACGATCGGGCCGGCGCTGCTGCTGGCGCTGGTGCCGTGGATGCCGAACGCGCCTTCGGTGTTCGTGGTGCTGTTCTTCGCCGGCATCCTCAGCGGGGCGCTCGAGATCAACCTCAATGTCGAGATCGACCGCATCGAGATCCATAGCGGCAAGCGCTACATGAACCGCGCCCATGGCTTCTGGAGCGTCGGCTTCTTCGTCACCGCGCTGTTGGGCGCCACCATCCGCCAGTCGGGGCTCGAGGCGCGCTGGCACCTGGCGCTGATCGCACTCGTCGTGCTGGTCGCGGGAATCTTCTTTCTCGCCGGGCTGGTGGCGGCGCCCCGCCCCGCCGGCCGGGCCGAGGCCGGCAACGAGCACCGCATCGCCTTTCCCACGCTGGGGCTTTTGCCGCTGTGCCTGATCGGCTTCGCCGCCTTCCTCGTCGAAGGGGCCGGCATCGACTGGTCGGCGATCTATATGCGCAACGTGTTCGACACCGAGCCCTTTGTCGGCGGCATGGGGCTGGCGCTGTTCGCCTTCTTCATGTCGGTGATCCGGCTGACGGTCGATCCGGTCGTCGCCCGCTTCGGGCCGCGCGACGTGGCGCTGGCGCTGCTTTCGCTGGCAACGGCAGGCGCGCTGATGGTGGTCTATGCCCCGCTCCCGGCGGTGGCGCTGGCCGGCTTCGCGCTGATGGGCATAGGCTGCTCGGCTGTCTATCCGCTGGCGATCTCGGCAGCGGCAGAGCGCACAGATCGGCCGGCCTCGGTCAACGTCGCAGCGCTGGGGCAGGTGAGCTTCGTCGTGTTCTTCATGGCGCCGCCCCTGCTCGGCATCGTCGCCGAGCATTTCGGCATCCGCAATTCCTACATGGTCTGCGTGCCGGTATTGCTGGCGGGGCTGTGGGCGTCGAGCTTCGCGCTGGGCAAGCGCAAGGTCGCGCCGCCGCCGGGCCTGCCGCCCGAGCCGCTGCCGCCGACGGGCTGAGCGCGATGACCGACGAACGCAGCGGCATGGCCGAGCTGGGACCGATCATAGACGGGCGCCAGTCGGCCACGGCGCTGCGCATCCAGCGCGGCGCCATGCGGCTTCTGCGCGAGAGCTACGACATGGCCTGCTTCGCCGAGGTGACGCTGCGCAGCGGGCGGCGCGCCGACATATTGGGCGTGGGACCCAAGGGAGAGATCTGGATCGTCGAGATCAAGTCGAGCCTCGTGGATTACCAGGTCGACCGCAAATGGCCCGAATATCGCGAATTCTGCGACCGCTTCTTCTTCGCCAAGCCGCCCGAGCTCGACCCCGACATCTTTCCGCAAAGCGAGGGGCTGATCGTCGCCGACGGGCATGACGGGGCGGTGCTGCGCGACAGCCGCGAGACGCCGATGGCGCCGGCGCGGCGCAAGGCGCTGATGCTCAAGCTGGCCCGGCTCGGCGCCGACCGCATCCACACGCTGATGGATCCGGGAACCAAATGGGGGCCGATGGCCTGAGCCCTTTGTGAATTCACGGATCGGCCTGCATGTCGAATCCGTTGCTTCCCTTTCGTCGTGACGGGACAAGCGGCGGCATGAGCGCCGCCGCCCGCAGCTAAGGGAGGCTCGCCATGAGCTATATCGAAGGTTTCCTGACCCCGGTCAAAATCGTCGACAAGGACAAATACATCGCCCATGCCGAAACGGCGGCGAAACTGTTCAAGCAATGGGGCGCGCTGCGCATAGTCGAGACCTGGGCCGACGACGTGCCCGAAGGCAAGGTGACCGATTTCTACCGCGCGGTGAACCGCAAGGACGGCGAGACGGTGGTGTTCTCGTTCATCGAATATCCCGACCGGGCGACGCGCGACGCCGTCAACGTCAAGATGATGAACGATCCGGCCATGGCCGCGATGAGCGACATGCCGTTCGACGGCCAGCGCATGATCTATGGCGGCTTCGCCGTGGTTCTCGACGCTTAAACAACGACTCAGCGCGGGGCGCGCTTGGCGAGGATGCGCTGCAGGGTGCGCCGGTGCATGTTGAGCCGGCGCGCCGTTTCCGAGACGTTGCGGTCGCACAATTCATAGACCCGCTGGATATGCTCCCAGCGCACGCGATCGGCCGACATCGGGTTCTCGGGCGGCTCGGGCTTGTCCTCACCGGTAGCCAGAAGGGCATTGATCACGTCGTCGGCATCGGCGGGCTTCGACAGATAGTCGGTGGCGCCGAGCTTCACCGCGGTGACGGCGGTGGCGATGTTGCCATAGCCGGTCAGCACCACGGCCCGGGCGTCGGGGCGCTTCTGGTGCAGGGCCGAAACCACGTCGAGCCCGTTGCCGTCCCCGAGGCGAAGATCGACCACGGCGAAGGCGGGCGCCGCTTCGGCGACGGCGGCGAGGCCATCCGCCACCGAGGCGGCGGTCCGGACCGCGAAGCCCCGCCGCGTCATGGCGCGTTCGAGGCGCAGGAGGAAGGCGGTGTCGTCGTCCACGAGCAGCAGGCTGGGATCGGCGGCGAGCAGAGCCTCGACCGCCGGGCCGGGCTGGGGAGAGGTCGTGTCCAAGGTGCTCATATCCAAAATGCCAGTGTCGTCTCCTACTTAAGCACTTTGCCGGCGGTTTTCAAAAGGAAGTCGCGGTGTCGGACCGGATGGCCGCGCGGGGCCAGGATATGGTGACCCTTGCATGGCCTTCGAGCGAGACATTGCCGAAAGCGAGGCCCGCGCCGGAGCGTTCGAGCAGGGTCTTGGCGATGAAGATCCCGAGCCCCAGCCCGCCGCGTTCCTCCGGGCGCGCCTTGTCGCGGGCGCGGGTGGTCAGATAGGGCTCGCCGAGCCGGGCGATCAGCTCGAGCGCGAAGCCGGGGCCGTCATCGGTGATGGTCACGGTGATGGTCTCGGTGTCCCAGAAACTCTCGATGCGCACGGTCTCGCGGGCGAAATCGGTGGCGTTCTCGATCAGATTGCCGAGCCCGTAGAGCACGCCGGTCGAGCGCGGAAAGACAGGCGGCGGGCCGGCGGCGGCCTCGTGATAGAACAGGATCGCCTTGCCGCGCCCCTCATGCGGGCGGGCGACCTCGGAGAGCAGGTCGGTGAGCGGCACGGCGGCGAAGGGGTCGCCGTCGTCGGCCGTGCCGAGATTGCGCAGCTTGGCGAGGATGGCGCGGCAGCGCGCGGCCTGCCCGATGATCAGCTCGACATCCTCGGCGAGGTTGGAACCGGGCTCGGCCTCGGCGCGCATCTCCTTGGCGGCCAGCGCGATGGTGGAGAGCGGGGTGCCGAGCTCGTGCGCGGCGGCGGCGGCGAGCCCGTCCAGCGCGCTCAGCCGCTCGCGGCGCGACAGCGCCAGCTCGGTCGCGGCCAGCGCGTCGGCCATCAGCCGCGCATCGCGCGCCACCCGCATGGTGTAGGCGGAGATGAAGACCACGCCGCACACGATCGACACCCAGATGCCGATGACATAGACGCGGGCGAAGACGATCGGGCTTTGCGGGTCCCAGGGGAGCGGCAGGTGCCAGACCGAGAGCACCGAGGCGAGGATGATGGCGTGCGCGGCGATGGCCATGGTGGCGCGGCGCGGCAGGGTGGAGGCCGAGACCGAGACCGGGGCGAGCAGCAGCAGCGAGAACGGGTTCTGCAGCCCCCCGGTCAGCGCCAGCAACCCGCCGAGCTGGAGGCAGTCATAGCCGATCTGGAGGGCGGCGAAGGGTTCGGAAGGGCGGTGGGCGGTGCCGAAGCGCAGGGCGATGACGATGTTGATGAGCCCGGAAAGCGCAATCAGAACAAGGCATTCGAAAAGCGGGAGCGGGAAGCCGAGGCCGAAGGCAACGAAGAGCACGCCGATGAGCTGGCCGAAAATCGCGATCCAGCGGATGCGCAAAAGCGTGTCGAGGCGCAGGGGGCGGAAGCCGGAAGGCGCCGGCGCGGCAAGGGTTTCGGCCGGAAGAGTCATGGCTTTTTCCCTTGCGCATGGGGGGCGGAAGGCGCCGTTTCAAGGCAAAAAAAGTGAAACCGAAGCATTGATACCGTCCCGGTGCGTTCCGAATTCTGAACCGTTCCTGAACGGGAGATAACACCAATGTCGACTGCAATCATCAAACCGCAATGGTCGCCCCTCACCATCGGCCTGATGGTCCTGGGCTTCATTGTCTTCTGGCCCATCGGCCTCGCCGTTCTCGGCTACATATTGTGGGGCGAAAAGTTCGGCGGCTCCGCCGACAAGGCGCAGGCCTATTTCAACCAGGCGAAATCCTGGTGCACCTCCTCGAGCCGCAAGGCCGGGTTCGACACGGGCTTCGCCTCGACCGGCAACGCCGCCTTCGATGCCTATCGCGAAGAGCAGCTGCGCCGCCTCGAAGAGGAGCGCCGCCGGCTCGACGAGGAGATCGACGCCTTCCGCGAGCATCTTGCCAATCTGCGCAAGGCCCGCGACCGCGAGGAGTTCGACCGCTTCATGGACGAGCGCCGCGGCACCCGCCAGGGTTACGGT
>JAEWHZ010000355.1 GCA_023387585.1 Pseudomonadota bacterium | reverse complement strand
CGAACCATCGCGCCGGCGGCCTCGATGCCGTATTCAGCGCCGACAGAAGCCCGCCGGGGCAATTTTTCAAAGAGTGATCGCGCCATGACCACGACCCGCTTTCCGCATCGCTTCAGGGCCATGCTCGTTGCCGCCGTGCTGGCGGCCACCGCCGTTTCCGGCGCCGCCCTCGTCACCGCCACCCCGGCTTTCGCTCAGGCAATCCGCGCCACGGTCAACGGCATCCAGATCAGCGATGCGCAGGTGCAGCAGCGCGCCCGCCTCTTGCAGGTCGAGGGCAATCGCGGCGGCGCCAATGCCGCGTTGCAGCAGCTTATCACCGAGGCGCTGCAGATCGCCGAGGCGCGGCGCATCGGCGTCAACGTGTCGAGCGCCCAGATCGACGCCGCCTATCTCGACGTGGCGCGCAACGTCAACATGAGCAAGGAGCGGCTCGACCAGTTCCTCGCCCAGGCCGGCACCACCCCGGCCAATCTGCGCGCCCGCCTCGAGGCGGCCATCGCCTGGAACGGCGTGGTGCAGCAGCTCATCGTGCCCCGCGTGCAGGTCTCCGAGCTGCAGCTCGATCAGCAGGCCGCCGCCCAGGCCAGCGCCAGCCAGGCTTTCGACTACATCCTCAAGGAAATCCTGTTCATCGCCCCCGGCGGCCAGGGCGCCAGCGCCCGCACAGGGCAGGCCAACAATTACCGCGCCGCCTTCCAGGGCTGCGACAGCGCCGTCGAGCTGTCGCTGCGCTATACCGACGCCGCCGTGGTCGATGTCGGCCGCCGCCACGCCACCCAGCTTCCCGACGCGCTGGCGCAGGAGCTGGCGGCGCTGAATGTCGGCGGCATCACCCGCCCGCGCGTCACCGAGCGCGGCGTGTCCATGCTCGCCGTATGCGAGAAGGCGCAGGCCAACGACCTCACCTTCATCCGCGAGGAGCTGCGCCGCGAGGCCGGCCAGGGCGAGACCGAGGCCCAGGCCGAAGCCTATCTCGCGGAATTGCGCCGCAACGGCCGCATCGTCATTAATTGACGCCTCTGGCCGTCAGCCTGGGTGAGCCGGCCGGCATCGGGCCGGACGTGATCCTCATGGCCTATGCGCAGCGACAGGCGCTCGAGCTCGCGCCGTTCTGCGTCTTCGGCGATTCCGGCCTGCTGCGCGCCCGCGCCGCCCGGCTCGGGCTCGACATCGCCATCGGCGAAACCGATCCGGCGGGAGCCGCCGCGCTCTTCGCCGATGCCCTGCCCGTCATCCAGGTCGGCGCCGCGTCCGACCGGCCCGGCGAGCCGCGGCCGGACACGGCAAAGCTCACCATCGGCGCCATCGAGCAGGCCGTCGCCGCCATCGGGGCCGGCGAGGCCGGCGCGCTGGTCACGGCCCCGATCAGCAAGGCGGCGCTCTACGATTCCGGCTTCACCCATCCCGGCCACACGGAATTCCTCGCCGCTCTTTGCGCCGAGAACGGCATCGCGCCGCGCCCGGTGATGATGCTGGCCGACGACACGCTGCGCGTCGTGCCCGCCACCATCCATATCCCCATCGCCGAGGTTCCGGCGGCGCTCGATTTCGGCATGCTGGTCGAGACCTTCGACATCGTCGCCCGCGACCTCACCCGGCGCTTCGGCATCGCCAATCCGCACATCGCCGTCACCGGGCTCAACCCGCATGCCGGCGAGGCCGGCGCCATGGGGCGCGAGGAGATCGAGATCATTTCCCCCGCCATCGCCGCCCGCGCCGGGGCGCCCTATCGGCTCACCGGCCCCCTGCCCGCCGACACGCTGTTCACCCCGGAGCGCTGGCGGCAATACGACGCCGTCATCGCCATGTATCACGACCAGGCGCTGATCCCGATCAAGACACTTGCCTTCGATCGCGCGGTCAACGTCACGCTCGGCCTGCCGATCGTCCGCACCTCGCCCGATCATGGCACCGCCTTCGATCTGGCCGGCACCGGCCGCGCCTCCCCGGCGAGCTTCGTCGCCGCGCTGCGCATGGCTGACAGAATGCGTTCAGACACCGTTCATAAATGACCCAAATCGACGCCCTTCCCCCCCTGCGCGAGGTGATCGCCACCCACGGATTGAGCGCGAAAAAGGAGCTCGGCCAGAATTTCCTGCTCGATCTCAACCTCACCGCCCGCATCGCCCGCGTCGCCGGCTCGCTGGAGGGCGTGCGGGTCATCGAGATCGGCCCCGGCCCCGGCGGGTTGACCCGGGCGCTCCTGGCCGAAGGCGCGCGCGAGGTGATCGCCATCGAGCGCGACCCGCGCGCGCTTCCGGCTTTGGCAGAGATATCAGAGGCTTATCCGGGCCGGTTGACCGTGGTGTCCGGCGACGCGCTGGAGATCGACTATCGTACGCTGATCGACGGGCCGACCCGGATCGTCGCCAACCTGCCCTACAACATCGCCACGCCCCTGCTCACCGGCTGGCTCGGCCTCGACCCATGGCCGCCGGGTTTCGACAGCTTTACCCTGATGTTCCAGCGCGAAGTCGCCGAACGCATCTGCGCCCGCGCCGGCGACGACGCCTATGGCCGCCTCGCCGTCCTCGCCGGCTGGCGCACCGACGCCCGCATCGCCTTCAACGTCTCGCGCCAGGCTTTCGTGCCGCCGCCCAAGGTCACCTCGTCGGTGGTGCTGCTGCGCCCGCGAGCGATCGCGCCCGAGCCAAGTGTCGGTCATCTCGAGCAAATCACCCGTGCCGCCTTCGGCCAGCGCCGCAAGATGCTGCGCCAGAGCCTCAAATCGACCGGCGTCGATGTCGAGGCTTTGCTGGCTGCCGGCGGGCTCAGGGGCGACGAGCGCGCCGAAACCGTGCCGGTCGAAATCTTCCTCGAAATGGGCAAAGCCCTGCCGCGCTTGCGCGACAGGGCGGGGTAACGGTCAGAACGTCTCGAGAATGAGATTGGTGTTGCAGGTCGACGGCCCGTAGGTTCCGACCCAGATGTCGTAACGGCCGGCGGAGGGGCGGTTGAGGCGGATGCGGGCATTGTAGCCGCCGCCATCGTCG
>JAEWHZ010000328.1 GCA_023387585.1 Pseudomonadota bacterium | reverse complement strand
ATCCGTCCGGAGGTGCGCTCGGCCGCGACCGCGCCGGCGGCTTCGGGCGGCAGCACGCCAAGGCCGATGCCGGCGACGAGATCGGCGAAGTCGATGCGGCGCGAATCCTCGGACAGCAGCCAGTCGGACGGACGGGACCGGCCGGGGAACAGGCCGCGCCTGCCGGGCAGGGCGATCAGCGACGGGCCGGCGGACAGATAGGCCGGCGCGCCCGCGCTCGCCTCGGCTGGGGCAATCGGCAGCGGGCCGTCCGGCGTCTCGTATCGCGCCTCGATCTCGCGCTCCACGACGGGCGGGGCCTCGGTGCCGAGGATGCGGGCGATGGCGGCTTCGGCGCTGGCGACCACCGCCGCCGTGCTGCGATGGCCGGCGGCCGAGCCGGCGAGCGTGAGCGCGTCCGGGCCTTCGCCGGCGGCGAGTTGCAGGGCCTCAGCGTTCCACACGCTCTTGCCGCCGGCCCCGTGCCACAGGCGCAGATCGGGCTGCCAGCCGCCGGCGACGACCAGTTGGTCGGCGGTGATCTGGGGCTCGTCGCGGGTGTAGCCGTCGAAGGAAACCGCGAAGGACAGCGCCAGCCCGGCCCGCGTCCAGCGCGCGGCCACCGGGGCGACGCCGGACGACATGGTGATGCCATAGGCCTTGCAGAACTCGACGAAGCGCGATTCAGCCCACGGGCGGCGGTCATAGACGCGGCGCACGCCGATGCCGGCATCGGCGGCCAGCATGGCGAGGCGATAGGCGGCGTTGACCGTGGTGGAGACGACGGCGGAACGCCCGGTCCACACGCCGTAGAGATGGGCGAGGGTGAAGGCGGATGAGCTGGGCATGACGCCCGGCAGCCGGTTGCCGGAAAACACCGGCAGGCGCTCATAGGCACCGACGCAGAGCACCACCGCGCCGGCGGCGATCGATACCGGCACGGCCGCGCCGTCCTCCCCGGCGCGGATCGCGCGCACCGTGCCGGCGCCGGCATCGACCACCTCCGTGCCGGTCAGGACCGTGATCGCCGGCTCGGCGGCGATTTCGCGCCGGAGGCGGTGCAGCACGGTTTCCGGCGCCTCCTCGTCCTCGATGCGCCCGAACAGCACGGCGAGCCCGCCCGTCGCCAGATCGCGTTCGCAAAGGATCACCGAGCGGCCGGCGCGGGAAGCGGCCAGCGCCGCCGTCAGCCCGGCCATGCCCCCGCCGACGACGCAGACATCGCAGGTCAGGGTTTCGCCTTGCGCCAGGCGCTCATGCGCCGGCTCGAACACCATGCGCAGCGCCAGGTTCGGCGGGGTGAAGCGCAACAGGCGCTCGAGCGCCGCCAGCGCCTGGTTGCCGGGCGACGGCACGGTGACGAGGTCGAGCCCGTCGCGCGCGGGAAGGCTGCGCATGGCCATGGGCGGAGCGGAAGGGTTCTGGCGCGGCCGGACATGGACCGGCATTTCGGGGTCGAGCGCATGGGGCTGTCCGGACAGCCGGCCATAGCCGATGATGCCCGAGGCCAGCACCGCGCTCAGCACGCTGTCGCCGGACAGGCCGGCAACGGGACGGCCGTTGAGCCGGAAGCGGATCGGATGCGCGCGGTCGACGGCGTGCCCGGACAGGATGTGACCGGAAGGAACCTCGAGCCGGTTGGGACCGCTCATGCCGCCGCTCCGATGTCGCGCACCAGTTGGCGTTCGGCGCCGGGCGCATGGGCGCGGAAAAAGCTGTCCTCGGCCTCGGGACCCGCCCCGGCGATATGCCGGGCCAGCGCCGGCGCCCAGAAACCGGCGGCGGGCCCGAGCCCGCAGGCGAAAAACACCCCGTCCGCGACGGCGCGCCCGATATAGGGCGCCGCATCCGCCGCCGACACCGAAGCGACGCGGCGGCGGGCGGCGAGAGGCAGCGGATCGTCGAGGCGCAGCAGGTCGGCGATGGCGCCGCGTGCCGCCTCGTCCTCGCCGTGCCCGAAACCCAGCGGCGCCCCCTGGGCATCGACATGGACGAGCGCGCCGCTGTCGAGCCCGAGGCGCAGCATCGGGGGCAGGGGGCCGGCCTGGCCGAGCAGGATGGTGCCGTGGCCCGCCACCAGCCCCGGCGGCAGGGCCTTGAGACCCCGGACGCCATCCGGACCGACCAGCACCACGAGGCTCGCCGAGACGCTGCCAGCACTGGTTTCGAGCGCAAAGCCCTCGGCACCGGAGCCCGTGATGCGGCGCACGGCGCCGTTTTCGACGACCACGCCGCTTTCTCCGGCCCAGCTCAGCAGTGGCGCAAGCAGCTTTTCGTGCCGCAGCACCACGACATCGTCGATGACCAGCAGCTCGGCGTCGCGCACCGTGGCGTCGGGACGCCGTTCGGCGACATGGCCGTAGGCGGTGACCATCTGGTGCAGATGCGCCAGCGCCACGACGCTTTCGGGCGATTGCGCGACGATGGTGAGCTCGGTGCCGGCAAGGGCGGACCGCTCGACGAGCGGTGCGATCAGCCTCAGCGTCTCCTGGCGCGATTCGACGAGGATCTCCCAGGTTTCCGGCCGGGTGACGGGCGCGGCAGACAGGTCGATCCCGCGCGGCAGGCGAAAGCCGGCCTCGATATCGGCGAGCTGCACCACGCGGCGCCCGTGCCTTGCCTGCAGCAATCCGGCCAAGAGAGTCGCGAGCGGGCTGGCGCCGACAATGGCGATGTCGAAACCGGTGCTCACGATGTTGCGATGGCCCGCATGCCTGCCTGTGGCAAAGCGCCCCTCGCCAGAGGGAAGGCGTTTGTGGTTTTTAGCCACATTACCGTCGTAACCGCCCCGCCAGTTCCGAACGCCAAGGTAGCTGCTCCACCCGAAATGGTTTTCTGGTCGCTCGCCATCGTCCTCGCCGCCGTGACCTGCGCCGTGCTTTACTTGGCATCGCGGCGCGAGGCGGTCAACGCGCCGCCCGAAACCGGCCGCGAGCGCGTTCTGGCGACGCTGCTCGCCGAGATCGACGCCGACCGCAATGCGGGCCGCATCGGCGAGGCCGAGGCGCAGGCGGCGCGCGGCGAGCTGGCGCGCGAGGCCATGCGCATCGAGCGCGGGGCGGCGGCGGCATCGGGCGCGCCGCCGCGCTGGCTGGTGCCGGCCTCCTGCATCGCCGTCGTCGCGCTCGGCTTCGGCACCTATGCAGCGCTCGGCCGGCCGGAAATGCCCGCCATGCCGCTTGCCGGACGTCCCGAGGTTGCCGCGCGCGACATGCCGCTCGCCGATGCTGTGGCGCGGATCGAGGCAAGGCTGGCCGTCGCCCCGGATGACGGGCGGGCCTGGCGCGTGCTGGCGCCGGCCTATCGCGAGATGGGACGGTTCGAGGATTTCATCGACGCCCTGCGCAATGTGGCGCGCATCGAGGGGCGCACGCCGCAGGCGCTCACCGATCTCGCCGAAGGGCTGATCCTCGTCGCCGGCGGCAGCGCCGAGGGTGAGGCGATGGCGCTGCTCGGCGAGGTGCTGGAGATCGACCCGAACGATGCGCGGGCGCTGTTCTACGCCGCCAACGAGCAGACGCGGACCGCCAGCTTCGCCGAGGCGCGCGAGAGCTGGTCGCGCCTGCTGGCGCTGGCCGAAGGCGACGAGCCTTGGCTCGACACCGCACGGCGCGGGCTCGCCTTCGCCGAGGCGGAAGGCCAGCCCGCCGGACCGGGCGAGGACGAGATCGCCGGCATGGTCGCCTCGCTCGACGACAGGCTGACGCGCGAGGGCGGTAGCGTCGAGGACTGGACACGGCTGGTGCGTTCCTATCTCGTGATCGCGGATCACGAGCGCGCGCAGGCCGCCTTCGATGCTGCCGTGCGCGCCTATCCCGCCGCGTTCGATCGCGGCGAGCTCGATACGCTGGCGCTGGCCGGCGGGCTGCGATTGCCGGAGGAAGGCCGATGAGCACCAATACCCTGACGGCCCGGCGCGGCTGGACCCGCAAGAGCAAGCGGCTCGCGACCATCGGGCTGATCGGCCTGGTGCTGGCACTGGCGACCGGGCTGGTACTGCTGGCGCTGCGCGACCAGATCGTGTTCTTCTATTCGCCCGCCGATCTCGCCGAGCGCGGCATCGGCGCCGGCGAGCCGATCCGGCTCGGCGGGCTGGTGGCCGAGGGCTCCTGGCAGCGCGAGGGCGACGTCAACATCTTCACCATCACCGACGGCGCCGCCGAGCAGGTGGCGATGTTCACCGGCATATTGCCGGATCTGTTCCGCGAGGGGCAGGGCGTGGTGGCCGAGGGCGCGCTCGACGCCGAGGGCCGCTTCATCGCCTCAACGGTGCTCGCCAAGCATGACGAGACCTATATGCCGCGTGAGGTCACGCAGGCGCTGCGCGAGCGCGGCGAATGGCGGCCAGAGTGACGGATATCGCGTGATGGGTATCGAGCTCGGTCATTTCGCGCTGATCCTCGCCTTCGCGCTGGCCGCCGTGTCGGGCGTCGTCGGCTTCGCCATGTGGCGACGGGGCGAGGGCGTGGCGCTGCTGATGCGCTATTCCGCCGGGTTGCAGCTGGCGCTGGTCGCCGGGGCCTTCGTGGCGCTGGTGCAGGCTTTCGTCGATTCCGATTTCTCCGTGGCGCTGGTCGCCAACCATTCGCATTCGCTCAAGCCGCTGCTGTTCAAGATCACCGGGGTGTGGGGCAACCACGAGGGCTCGCTGCTGCTGTGGATCCTGATCC
>JAEWHZ010000311.1 GCA_023387585.1 Pseudomonadota bacterium | reverse complement strand
TCGACGATCTTGGACAGATCCTCGTTGGTCAGCACTTTTTGCGGAAGGTAGCCCCCTACCCCACGAATCGCGGAACGCAGTCTTGTCACGCCGGTTTGGCCTCTGGCTGGATGTCGGCCGCGGTTTCGGCCGGCATGGGCGGAAAGCGTCGCATGCCTTCCCCGATCTTGTCGATAAGCCGGCTGCGGGCCATTTCATAGGCCAGCCCGAGCGCGCTGTTGTAGCCGATCTCGTCGGTGCCGCCATGCGACTTGATGACGATGCCGTTGAGTCCCAGGAACACCCCGCCATTGACCGTGCGGGGGTCGAGCTTGCGGCGCAGCGCGTCGAGCGCCTGGCGCGCGAAGATCGCGCCCACCTTGCTCATCAGATTGGCCTTGAGCGCATTGCGCACATAGGTGCCGACCTGTCGGGCCGTGCCCTCGGCGGTCTTGAGCGCGATATTGCCGGTGAAACCCTCGGTCACCACCACGTCCACCGTGCCCTTGCCGATGTCGTCGCCCTCGACGAAGCCGTGATAGACGAAGCCGGCATTGCGCGCGGCGGCCAGCAGCGCGCCGGCCTCCTTGATCGAATCGAGGCCCTTGACGTCCTCGGTGCCGACATTGAGCAGCCCCACGGTCGGCGCCTCCTCGTCGAACAGCGCCCGCGCCAGCGCCGCCCCGAGAATGGTGAAATCGACGAGCTGGCGCGCATCGGCACCGATGGTCGCGCCCACGTCGAGCACGATGATGTCCGAGCGCATGGTCGGCCAGATGGCGGCGATGCCAGGGCGCGAAATGCCTTCTATCGGGCGCAGGCACATGGTGGCCATGGCCATCAGCGCCCCGGTATTTCCGCCCGAGATGCACACATCCGCCTCGCCGTCCTTCACCGATTGCAGCGCGGCCCACATGGAAGAGTTGCCGCGTCCCTTGCGCAGGGCCTGGCTGGGCTTCTCGTCCATGGCGATCACGTTGTCGCTGTGGCGTATGGTGGACACCGGCTTGAGCTCGGGAAACTGCTCGAGCAGGGGCGTCAGCTCGCCCTCGCGGCCATGAAAGATGAACTGGCTGTTCTTGCGCTCGCGCAAGGCAAGCCGGGCCCCATGGAGAACGATTCCCGGCCCCTTGTCGCCGCCCATGGCATCGACGGAAATACGGATATTTTCGGTCATTACCGCCCGCTGACTGACCCGGAACCGGGTTCGGGGTGAACATATCCCATCATCTTGCCCGCGCAAGTGCCGCTCGGACGCAGTGTCATCCTTGTTCACCGTCGCCCTTGAGGCGGCGCAGGGCCGCGAAGGGTCCGTCGTCGCGATCCTCCGGCTCCGGGCCGGCCTCGACTTCCGCTCCCGGCGCCCGTGGATAGGGGTCGAGCGCCAGGGCCACGGTCTCGACGATCAGTTCGCTCAGATCGATGTCGATCCCCTCGAAATAGTCGGGCGGATCGTCGCCTTCCAGGTCGATATAGGATTCGCTGCCCGGGCCGGGGTCGCGGGCGCGCTGCGAAGCCGGCAGGAAGATGCGGTCGACCGGCTCGTCGATGTCCTGCGCCACCGGCTCGAAGGTGACGACACAGGGCTGCACCGTCCTGGCGCGCACATCACCGGTCACCCGGATTCCGCCGCGCAACCGCACGGCCTCCAGCTCCGCTTCGAGCCGTTCGATCGTGGTGACCTTGAGCCGCTCGGCGATCCGGGCGCATTCGGCCTCGTCGGCCTTCACCGACACCTGCCGTCCACCGGCCGGCATCGGCTCGATGCGCATCACGGCATCGACGAGCAGGGGCTGCGCGGGGCGGGTCATGCCGCGATCCGCACCGGTGCGAGCTCGATCCGGCCGGCCATGATCTCGTCCGCCTTCTGGGTGGCGAGATGGGCGTCCTGCATCATCACATAATCGGCCAGATGCCCTGCCCCGTCCGGCTCGGCGGCGTCGTAGATATTGCGCGACAGCGCGGCGCGCACCCCGTCGCGGTTCTGGAACTTCATCGGCGCGTCGATGGCGGCCAAGAGGCCGAAGAAGATGTTGCCCATCTTCTGGATTTTCTTGGGTACGCCCATGTCGGTCACGCCCATCTCGCGCAGCGAGCGGTCCATGTCGGCGAAGAACAGGTCGAACACCGCCTGGGCGAATTCGCGCTCCGGCCCGGTCTGCCCGCGCAGGCGCCGGAACAGCAATGCGACATGCAGGCTGATCATGTCGAATCGTCCGGTCACCGTGTCCGGCACCGCCCATTCGGCGTAGAATTCCGGTCGCCGGGATTGCGCCACAATGGCGGAATAGACCGCGTGGACTGCGTCCGCGTCACGATTTTTCTTGAACAACGAGAAGATCATGGTCTTCGTAACCGGAAGTTGCGCTGCAATGACAACGCAGTGCCGATCCCTTCGGGTCAGCTTGCCAGCCCAGTTGCGGATCGCTACACATGCCGGCAGCCTGCGTCAGCTGGCGCCCCGCCTATAGTCGAGAGCAAACGGGAAAGTCAAATTCATGCCGCAGCCTGCCGTCTCCGGATTGAAGCCTGTCGTTTGCGCGGTGCTCGTCGCGATCGGATTGACGGGGTGCACGGCCAGCAACAGCTTCGTGCAGAACCGCACGCAGGGCTATGAAATCCCCGACGCCGCCTTGCAGCAGATCCGGCCCGGCCAGAGCCAGGAGCTGGTGCGCACCGTTCTCGGCTCGCCGCAGACCACCAGCGCCTTCAACGAGGGCACCGCCTGGTATTATGTCGAGACCAAAGTGCGCCGCACCGCCTTCGGCGCCAATTTCATCGACAGCCGCACTGTGCTCGCGGTCTATTTCGACCGCAACAACCGCGTCTCCGAGCGCGCCATATACGGGTTGCAGGACGGGGTCGCCATCAACATGGAAACCCGCCGCACGCCTTCCTTCGGCGAGGACCGCACCTTCATCGAATCGATCCTCAGCTCGGTCGGCCTCTAGACGGCGGCCTCAGAAGGACAGGGGCATGGCAAAGATCGTCTTTGAAATGAACCTGTCCCTTGACGGTTACGTCGACCACGAGCAATTCGCGCCCGATCCGGTGCTCTTTCGCCACTGGATCGAGGCGGAGCGCGGCCTTGCCGGCAGTGTCTATGGCAGCCGTATGTACGAGATCATGCGCTATTGGGACGAGGACCGTCCCGAATGGAGCGAGGACGAGCGCGAATTCGCCGTGGTCTGGCGCAGCCAGCCGAAATGGGTCGTCTCGCGCTCGCTAAAATCGGTCGGCCCCAATACGACGCTCGTCGCCGACGATGTCGGGGCGCTGGTCCGCCGGCTGAAGGACGAGCGTGATGGCGAGATCTCGGTTTCAGGGCCGGTGCTGGCGGGAAGCCTGACCGATCTGGGCCTCATCGACGAATACCGGCTCTATTACCACCCCGTCGTGCTCGGAAGCGGCGCGCCGTTCTTCACCGGACCCCGCCCCCCGCTGCGCCTCGTGTCCAGCGACAGGATCGGCGAGGACGTGATCAGGCTGACCTATGTTCCCGCCTGAGGCACGTTGCCGGCGCTACAGCGCGATTCCCGCCTTGCGCGCCATGGCGTCGAGCGTGGCATTGACCAGCGCCGCCGCCTCGTCGTCGTGGAACGCCTTGGCGATGTCGACATATTCCGAGATCACCACGCGCGCGGGGATGTCCTGGCGGCGCAGCAGCTCGAAGGCGGCGGCGCGCAATATGGCGCGGATGGTGGCGTCGACCCGCTCAACCGGCCAGTCCTCGGCCAGCGCGGAATCGACCGCCGGATCGACCGCGAGCTGGTGCTTGATCACCCCTGTCACGATCTGGCGGAAGAAATCGGCGTCGGCCGGCAGATATTGCTCGCCCTCGATCTCGCGCCCCAGCCGATAGGTTCCGAACTCGGCCAGCGTCTCCTCCAGCGTGTGCCGGCCGACATCCATCTGGTAGAGGGCCTGAACGGCCGCCAGCCGCGCGGCACCGCGCTGGTTGGCGGGGCGCGTCAGGGCGGGGTCGCGAAGGCGCGGCGCGGGGTCTTGCGCTTTGGACATGCAATAGGGCTCCGATATCCGCCTCGACTAGCAGCGGGCCCGAGGCAAGGCAACCGCGCTGAATCGTGGTTCAGAAACGCTCATAGGTGACGATGGTATCCGGCCCGATCGCGCGCCTTGCCGTCTCCGCCAGTCCGCCGGCCAGCAGCAGGTCGCTCAGCGAACCCTCGGGCAGCGCCGGCAGCGCGTCGGCGCCCAACTCGGCGGCCGTGCGAATCAGCTCCAGCCGGTCGACCAGCTGCATTTCGAGCAGCCGCGTGAGGAAGGTCGGCTCGGCCTCGACCAGCAGCCGCGTGACATGGCGCTTGTGCAGTTCCGCCAGCGCCGCCGGCAGGTCGGGCCGCGTGCGCTCGCCGGGAAGGCGCACCACCTCGATCGAGGGCGGCACCACCAGCTCCAGCTCGTGGCTCGCCAGCACCAGCACCGGATAGCCGGAGATCCCGCCGATCAGCGTCAGCCTGCGATCGACATTGCGGCTGCCGGCCAGAAGCACCCGCAGCGGGGTGCGGCGCTGCAATCCGTCGAGCCGCACCAGCAAATCCGGGTTGTCGCGCTCGGCCATCGCCGAATGCACCATGATGGCGCCCGACAGCACGCGCTGCATCTCGAGCCAGGCCAGCGCCAGCGGGCCCGGCCGCACCGGCTCTCCGGCCAGCATGCGCACGCGCTCGTCGGCTGAGATCGCCAGCGTGGCGGTGACGAAGGGGCGCGCGTGCCGGATGCGCGTCACATGCGCCTCGTTGAGCCGGCGCGAGGGAGGATGGTCCACCAGCCGGACCTCGATGCCGGACGCCGCGAGGCGCTTGAGCCCGTTGCCGCCGGTGCGCGGATCGGGGTCGGCCATGCCGACCACCACCCGCCTGATGCCCCTGCGGATCACCGCATCGACGCTGGGCGGCGTGCGCCCCCAATGCAGGCACGGCTCCAGCGTCGAATAGAGCGTCGCCCCGCGCGCCGCCTCCCCCGCCTCGTCCAGCGCCTGCGTCTCGGCATGCGGCCGCCCGCCGCGCGCCGTCACCGCGCTGCCGAGCAGCGCCTCTCCCGCCGCATCGACGACCAGCGCGCCGACCGTGGGATTTTCCGCCGTGGTGCCCAGATGCGGCATCGCCAGCCGGGCGGCAGCATCGAGCCAGCGCAGATCGAGCCGGTCGGCCTCGCTCATTCCGCCCCCACCGCGCCCTCGGCATCGAGCTCCGTGAGGAAGCTGCGGAAATCGTCCGCCGAGGCGAAATTACGATAGACCGAGGCGAAGCGCACGAAGGCGACGTCGTCGAGGCCCTTGAGCCCGTCCATGACGTATTGCCCGATCTGCTCGGACGTCACCTCGACCTCGCCGAGGCTTTCGAGCTGGCGCACGATGCCCGAGATCATGCGCTCGACGCGCTCGGGCTCGACGGCGCGCTTGCGCAATGCCGTATTGACCGAGCGCGCCAGCTTCTCGCGATCGAAGGGCACTTTTCGCCCGGTCTTCTTCACCACCGTCAGCTCGCGCAGCTGCACGCGCTCGAAGGTGGTGAAGCGCCCCCCACAGGCATTGCAGACGCGCCGGCGCCTGATGGCGCCGGAATCCTCGGTGGGACGGCTGTCCTTCACCTGGGTGTCGTCGTTTCCGCAATAGGGGCAGCGCATGGGCGGCCTAGCCGGCGTAGATGGGGAAGCGCGCGGTCAGCGCCTTCACCTTGTCGCGCACGGCCGCCTCGACCTTGGCATTGCCCTCGTCCGAATTGGCCTCGCGCAGCCCGTCCAGCACCTCGACGATCAGGTCGCCGATCTCGCGGAACTCGGCGATGCCGAAGCCGCGCGTGGTGCCGGCCGGCGTGCCGAGGCGGATACCCGAGGTCACGAAGGGCTTTTCCGGATCGAACGGGATGCCGTTCTTGTTGCAGGTGATGTAGGCGCGTCCCAGCCCCTGCTCGGCGCGCTTGCCGGTGGCGTTCTTCTTGCGCAAATCGACCAGCATCAGATGGTTGTCCGTGCCGCCCGACACGACGTCGAGCCCGTGCGACTTCAGCGTCTCCGCCAGCGCCCGCGCATTCTCGACCACCTGATGGGCATAGGTCTTGAACTCGGGCGACAGCGCCTCGCGGAACGCCACCGCCTTGGCGGCGATGACATGCATCAGCGGCCCGCCCTGAAGCCCGGGAAACACCGCCGAATTGATCTTCTTGGCGATGTCCTCGTCATTGGTCAGGATCAGCCCGCCGCGCGGCCCGCGCAGGGATTTGTGCGTGGTCGAGGTGGTCACATGCGCGTGCGGCACCGGCGAGGGATGCGCCCCGCCCGCCACCAGCCCGGCGATATGGGCCATGTCGACCATCAGATAGGCGCCGACCGAGTCGGCGATCTCGCGGAACCGCTTCCAGTCCCACACGCGCGAATAGGCGGTGCCGCCGGCGACGATCAGCTTGGGCTTGTGCTCATGCGCCTTGCGCTCGATCTCTTCCATGTCGAGCAGATGGTCGTCCTCGCGCACGCCGTAGGAGACGACGTTGAACCACTTGCCGCTCATGTTGACCGGCGAGCCATGCGTCAGGTGCCCGCCCGAATTGAGGTCGAGCCCCATGAAGGTGTCGCCCGGCTGCAGCAGCGCCAGGAACACCGCCTGGTTCATCTGGCTGCCCGAATTGGGCTGGACGTTGGCGAAACCCGCGCCGAACAGCTGCTTGGCGCGCTCGATGGCCAGGGTTTCCGCCACATCGACGAACTGACAGCCGCCATAATAGCGCTTGCCCGGATACCCTTCGGCATATTTGTTGGTCATGATCGAGCCCTGCGCCTCGAGCACGGCGCGCGACACGATGTTCTCCGACGCGATCAGCTCGATCTCGTGCTGCTGGCGGCCGAGCTCGTTGCGGATCGATTCCGCGATCTCGGGATCGATTTCGGCGAGACCCGCCGAGAAGAAGTTCGGAAACAGCGAGGGGGACGAAACAGCGCTCATGGGACGATTACCTCGCAAATCCTCTGGGTCGGCGTGGCCGTGCTCATATCACGTCGCGACGCGCGATTCCAAAGGCTCAAAGACAGGATAGGGTACATGTTCGAGAACATGGGGCTCCCCTTGGTTGCGTGTGGGTGCCCAGGCGAGCGGCTCTGACAAGGTTCGCGTTCCCCGATGGTTGCCCATCTCATCTCGCCAGTCGCGCGAACGGTCTCCTTATGGCCCAGAACCGGCCCGGGGGAAAGAGGCAAGGCGGTCGCATGAAGGCGGCATTCGCGGCTTCCGACCAAATCCACCCACCACCTCGATGTCACCCCGGGCGGAGGCCCGGGGTCCATCACGAGAGGCTGGCCCTGAATCACCATGGGGTGCGCTGTCGGCGTGGGAGATAGGCCCCGGCCTGCGCCGGGGTAACATAGGAAGCGTGGGCGAATCTCCCCTTACGCCAGCTTCCCCCGCCCCGCGGGCGCCGGCGTCTCCGCCGCCCCGCGCTCCAGCCTCGCCCGCAGCTTGGCCTGCGCCACCTGCTGCATCTGGGTGCGGGTCGCCTGAAGCGGTGCGAGGATCACCACCTCGATGCCGCTGTCGGCGTCGATGGCGGCAACCCGCATCTGCTGGCCGAGCTGGACGAATTCGAACAGAACCTCGCCCAATCCGGCCTCCGTCAGGATTCGCGGGCCTGGGTCAGGCCTCGAACGTGATCTTGCCCTGCGCGTCGAACTGGTAGACGTCGTCGCGGAAGCTCACCGTGCCCTGCCGGTTGGCCCAGGCCGAGATATAGGTGGTGTGGATCGGCACCGGATTGGAGATGCCCTGGTCGCGCCGGTCGCCCGAGGCGAAGGCCGTCTCGACCTGGCCCAAATCC
>JAEWHZ010000285.1 GCA_023387585.1 Pseudomonadota bacterium | reverse complement strand
CGGCATGGGGCAGCGCATCATGATCGCCATGATGCTGATCGCCGAGCCCGAGGTGCTGATCGCCGACGAGCCGACCTCGGCCCTCGACGTGACCGTCCGGCTCGAGGTCCTGGCCCTGCTCGACGAGTTGATCCAGCGGCGCAATCTGGGGCTGATCTTCATCAGCCACGACCTCAACCTGGTGCGCAGCTTCTGCGACCGCGTGCTCATCATGTATGCGGGCCGCATCGTCGAGGTGCTCAAGGCTTCCGAGCTCGATCAGGCGCGCCATCCCTACACGCAGGGCCTTTTGGCCTCGCTGCCTTCGATCGAGCACGAGCCGGCGCCCTTGCCGACGCTCAAACGCGATCCGTCCTGGTTGACGTCCACTCTGGAGGACGTCTCGTGATCGGCGTCGAGAACCTTTCCATTAGCTTCGATCCCGACCGCCTGCCCGTGGTCGACGGCATCAGCTTCTCGGTCGCCCGGGGCCAGGCCTTCGGCCTGGTCGGGGAATCGGGATGCGGCAAGTCCACCGTGCTGCGCGCGCTTTCCGGGCTCAACCGCCATTATGAGGGCGGCATCAGCCTCGACGGGCAGGACCTCAAGCCGGTGCGCGACAAGGGGTTCTTCCGCCGTGTGCAGATGGTGTTCCAGGACCCCTACGGCTCGCTGCACCCACGCAAGACCATCCGCTCGCAGATCCTCGAGCCGCTGCGCAACCAGGGGCTGCCGCGCTCCGCCGCCGCGGCCGATGCGGCGCTGCGGGCCGTCGGCCTCGACACCGCGCTCAGCTTCCGTTTCCCTCACCAGCTTTCCGGCGGCCAGCGTCAGCGCGTCGCCATCGCCCGCGCCCTGATCCTCGAGCCCGACGTGCTGCTGCTCGACGAGCCGACCTCGGCGCTCGACGTCTCGGTGCAGGCGGAAATCCTTAACCTGCTCTCCGAACTGCGGGCCGCGCGCGGGCTCACCTATCTGCTGGTCAGCCACGATCTGGCGGTGATATCGCATATGTGCGATCGCGTCGCGGTCATGCAGGCCGGCGAGATCGTCGAAGAAGTCGATGTGGGCCTGCTGCGCCGCGGCGAGGTCGCACATCCTTATTCGCAGCGCCTGCTCGCCGCCAGCCGTACCTATGGGCGGGAGCCGCAATCGGCCTAACCTCATCCTCGGCTTGTCGCGGCCGGCCGCGCGCATCGACGGTCATCTTCCATGTTCTCCGCCGGCCGGACATGCCACTATCCGTCCATGGAGGATGAATGCGATGATCGATGACCCCGAACGCCCCGCAGGCGGACAGCTCGACGTCAGCCGAAAGGCGAAGCCGCCGCTTCCCCCGCTGCTTGCCGCGCTGGTGATCATCGCCCTCGCCATCCCCATATATGCCGTCGTCGTCATCTGGTTCGGCTGGGCGATGGGGCTGATCGTGATCGGCATATGCTTTAGCCTGATCCTGGTCCGGTTCTCGATCGCTGCCGAGCGTCGGCGCAATGAAGGACTTTAGGACGGCCTGTTCCGGCACAAAAATCGCCTTCCGGGCCAAACAAACCCGCGGTTGAATCGTCATAGACTATGACATCCAACGCACAGGGCCTTCCATGACACGCATTTCGACATTGACGACCGCCGCCGCCATGGCCGTATTGATGATGACGCCCGCCTCGGCGCAGTCGGACATGCTGGGCGTGCCCGGGCCGATTTCGTTTGAGGGCCAGGACTATGTCCTCGCCTGGACTTCCCAGGCATCGGACAGCTATTTCAAGCAGGAGTACGTGCCGCAGGGCCAGGACGTCGACGCCTATGCGGATATGGTCCTCATCGAGGCCGCCACCGGCGCGGTCACCCCGATGCAGGCGGCCTCGGCGCAGGTGCAGTCGCTGGAATCGCGCCGGGGCACCGATCCGGTACTCAACTACGACATCATCCAGAACGAGGCGACGGGAGAGGTGCTGCTCGACTTCCTGATCAGCGATCTGTCCGCCGATCCGGTCATGGTCGAATGGAACGCCTATCGCTACATGCCGCTCGCCGGCGCCGATGGCGTCGCCCTGGTCGCCATCAGCCGGCGCGGCTATGGCGAGGACGGTGCGCGCGACTTCATGGGTGGCCTCGGCGCGATGCGGGGCGAGACCATCGGGGCGCTGGCTGGGCTCGAAATTCCCCAGATCGGCATCGCCCGCTGACGCAGCGTTTTTTGGCGGCGCCCGCCGGCCGGTCCGGCTGAGCGGGCGCCGAAGAAACTTCCCCCGGAACCATCATGTTTTCTCGTTTCAAGACGCCGCTGATCGCCATCCTGCTCGGCGTGCTGCCGTTCTTCGTCTTCCTGGGCTCGTCGCAAACGGTCACCATCAATGGCGATGTCGTGCGCGACGACCGGTTCAACCTGTTCGGCGTCGTCCTGGCTGTCACCGGGCTGTGGCTCGCCTTCACCGTCCTGCGTCCGTCGGCGCCCCGGGACATGGCACGCAAGGCGCTGGCGGTCGTCGCTATGCTGCTGTGCCTCGTCCAGCTTGCCGCCTCTTTCGGCCTGATCCGCCCGCTCGACTGGTTCAACCCCGATTCCGATCTGCCGCCCCTCGCCTATGACGGGCTCAGCGAAGGCAATCGCGACATCGTGGGCAATATCGTCGAGCGCGGCGATATCGCCGAGGTCACGCGCGACTTCATGGCCCGTGCCCGGCTGACGCTCGACACCGCGCATCGCCATATGGACTATGCCGATGTCTGCCACGAGGGCCGATACCGCATCGACTACGACGCGCTGGTCGAAACCTTCTCCGTACTGCCCGAGGAGCAGCGCACAGCGATCGTGACCGGCGCCGCCGAGCTTCGCCGCCCCGCTCCCCGGCCGGAGGACTGCTCGCCGCGGCGGACAGCCTACAGCATGGGTGAACTGGTCGACGACGTGAACCAGCAAAAAGACATGATGGCCGTCCTGCGCGAGGGCTATGTCGCCCTGAGCCGATGAAGACGCCGGGCAGGAAACCGCTGATGGAGGAAACGGTGCGCCGCACCGCCGATGCTCCCCGTGCATTGAGGCTCGGCATTGCCGCTCTGGCCCTGGTGGCGGCAACGCCCGTGCTGGCGGACGAGGCGGAGGAATTCGCCGCGAACATGGGCAATGCCGTAACCGGCCACACGCTGGCGCGGGCCTATGTCGATGCCTGCGACGCGCGCTATCCCGAAGGCCGGATGCAGCGCCGCGACGTCATGGCCGGCTGGTCGCATCGCGTCGACCTCGACGGGTTCGACCGCCTTCTCACCGGCGCCGCCGAAGCCATTCCCGGGCTTGCCGAAGAGATCGGGACCTATGTCGCCGATACCCGCGCGGCGGTCGCCGAAGACATCGAGGCCGATGGCGCGCCCTGCCACGACCTGGCCGCGAAGCTGGCCGAAGACGATTTCGACATCGAAAGGGCGATACGGCGCCTGCTCCGGGACGCCGATGATTTCGGCATCACCGTCCCCGACCCGCCCCCGCCATCGTTTCCCGCCGTCAACACCGGCGTCATGCCCCTCGCGGCGCTGTGGACGCAGGCTCTGGAGATCATGGAGGAAATCGGCTCCAAGGCCGGCGCCGTGGACAATCGTGCTCTGGCCGAGGCGCGCGAGGATCATCTGCTCGCCTGGCTAGAGGCCCATGACATGGTGCAGGTCCATGGCCGCGTGGTCGCCGAGGACGAATTGCGCGAGTGGCGCGGCGACCAGCAATCGCGCCTGATGGTGAGCTGCAGCGGTTTCGCCAGTTCCGATGACCGGCATCTGATGGAGACCGGCCTGGGCCGGGACATGGTGGTTGCCGGCGAACCCCGATGGGTTCTGGAACTGCGCGAGGGCGGGGTCGTCAATTTGAGCGGGTGCCGTCTATCCACTCCGAAGGCCGAGTTCGCCGCTCCCGCGATGGACGACAGTCCCGGCCTGATGCTGCGCCCGCCGGAATTCGAGGAGGCCTTCGCCGGCCCCGGTGCCGGGATCGCCATGGGCGATGTCGACCGGGTGCTGTACAGCGCCGACTTCACCAATCGTCTCGACGGCTTCGGCAATGGCTATACCGACCGGCAGGAAGACATCTATGTGCTGCTCAGGGACGGCACCGCCTATCGCCACGACTGGAGTTTCGCCTTCACCGACCTCGACGTGGCACTCTCCCGCCACCGCGAACCGGAGCGCTGGTTCACCTGGTCAGACCACTGGGGCGAGGTCACACTGGTGCAGACAGGCGGCTTCGACGAAGGACGCCAGATCGACCTGTCGGACGCCCGGCGTCTGGCGCCGATACCGACCGGCCAGCGTCTGAGCAAGACCTACTACTTCCTCAATGTCGGACGGGGCGGCGCCCGCCGCGATCGCGAATACGTCTTCGCCGAGGACGGCAACGTCACCTATACGCGGGGCGGCTTCATCGCCGGCAATTTCGGCACCTCGTTCATCACCATTGTGCCCGGAGACGACGAGCCCAGCCGGCTCGCCTATCGCTTCGAGGGCTTTACCATGGTTATCGACGGCCCCGAGGGGTCGGAACGGCATTTCGCCGCGATGATCGACGGCGACGATCCGAACGCCCCGGAAGAATTGCTGATCCGCGGCCAGGTCTATTGGGACCGGGACGACGATTGAGCGGGCGTTCTGCTCCGAAATCCGGTTACGCCGCTCAGGAGCCGTCCAGCCTTTCCAGCGCCTCCTCGCGCCCGGCGGCATCCCAGACCTGGCGGCTGAGCGCGCCGGATATGGCGAAGCCGAAGCCGTCATGCACGAAGGCGTCCCAGCGCTGCACATCCTCGAAGCCGGATCGCACCAGAAGCACGTCGTCTCCGTCGATCTCGAGCCTTACGGCGTCGGTGACGCTGACCGCCTCGGCCTGGTCCTTCGGCCCCGAGACGATCTCCTGCTCCACCCCGCTCGGCTGCACGAAATAGATGCCGAACCGCTCGTCGGCATTGCGCACGCCGAGCCGCAGATCGCCGAAATCATAGGGCTCGAGATCCGCAACCAGGTCGAGATCGAGCTGTCGCATGGGCGGCGTGGGGTTCGCTCCCATGCGCGGGTAATCGGCAGGAAACGGCTCGGGCTGGATGTCCTGCGTGCTCATGAAGGCGGGCGACAGGACGAAGGCGAGGGCGCAGGCCGCCGTGACCAGCCCGGTGCCGAGAATCGCCTCCATCCATGTCCGCCCGAACCACGCCCGCCCGAAGAAGGACCGCCGCCGCATGCCCGCCTCTTGCGCACCCGGTGCCCTCTGCTCGGCAAAGAGCTGCCGGGCGGCGGCGATGGTTTCGTTCATCCGCGCCGGCGTCGGCTCGGGAATCCGCTCGGAAGGCAGGCGCAGCAGCGGATCGTTGGACGCGGGCTGGGTCATAGCAGGTCCCTCAGTGCCTTGCGGGCATTGTGCAGGTGCCAGGCGACGGTGACCTTCTGGCACGACATGATGCGCGCGGCCTCTTCCTGGCTGAGCCCCTCGCCATGAACGAGGATGACGGCATCGCGCTGCTTTTCGGGCAGCCCGCGCACCACGTTCCAGATATCGGCAACATGGCGCTGCGTTTCCTGCTCGGGCTCGACATGTTCGGACACGAAGGCGGCCGCCCCGTCGGTGAGCTTTTGCCGGCGCATCTGCGAGCGCAGGAAGTCACGGGCAGCGTTGATGGTTATGCGATAGAGCCAGCTGGTGAAGCTGGCGCGCCGGTCGAAGCCCGGCAGCGCCGTAGCGAGGCGCATGCACACCGTCTGCGTCACGTCCTCGGCGTCGCTTCTGTGGCCAAGAACGCGGAAGGCCACGCGGAAGATGAAGCGGTACTGCTCGGTGACGAGGCGGTCGAAGGCACGCCGATCGCCGCCCTGCGCCCGGACCACCAGATCCTCGAGCGCCTCGCCATCCGCCGATACCAGCTCGTTCAACACCCTGCCCTCATCGCTCCGCAGCCTGGTCGCGCCATGATAACCGAAGCGATACGCAGGCAAACCCCACGAACCGCCGGCGCATGGGACGATTTTTGCGCGATCCCACCAAGAGTCCCACGCTCCCGACCGTCTCATCATCGAGCACCCACGATGAGAGGCCCGGCATGTTCCGCAAGATCGACCTTACAATAAGCCTTCTTGTTCTAACCCTCGGCCTGGCCGGACCGGCCCAAGCCGAAATCCTGCCGCCGCCCGCCGAGGGGGAGGCTTTCTGGGGGCTCGGGGCCACCGGGGTCCTTTGCTACAGGGACCCCTGCCCCCGGCTCGGCGTGTTCCCGATCCATCGCGACGGCACGCGGGGGTTGCCGCTTTCGCGCATCGACCAGCGCCAGCCGCCGCCGCTGCGCGCCGATGAACGGGATCGCGCCCGGATCGAGGACGCCTTTCACAGCGGCGGCTGCGTCGTAGCCGAAGGACATTTCGAAGGCGAGATGCTGGTGGTGCTGCGGTTGCTCGGCGATTGCCGAGAGGGCGCGCCGGGCTGAGCCGGCGTAGCCGGCTCCTGGCGTTTCCCACGAAAACCGACGCGGTTTCAGCTCACGATGCGATGGAACGTGCGGCCATTGTCGCCAGTCATGGCGACCCAGCGCAGCGAGGTACGATCGGACGGCAATATCTGCGAGGTCAGATTGTCGAGCACCAGATCGCCGCGATCCGTGCGGACGACGAGGACGGCATGGCCGATGCCCTGGCGCGTATTGGCGATGGCGATCCGTAGCGCGCTCGCAGGGACTCCCATGCCGATCAGCATGGCCCGCTTGGCGAGCACATAGTCTTCGCAGTCGCCGCTCGTGACGCCCAGGCTCCAGGTGTCAGTCGATTCGTGGCGCGGCCTTATCGAGCGATTCACCCGGGCATTCACGGCGCCCAGCGTCGACATCAGCGCTTCGGTCAGCTGCGCTTCGCTGGCGCCCCCGCCCCGGCAATGGCCCGGATGCGAGAGGCAGAATATCTGGAAGCCGACAGGTGCCGTGAAGCCGCCACTCACGGCGAGACGGGGAATGGCCGTCGATCCGATATTGGCATGGGCCGGAAATTGCACGGAGATGAATGAAGCCAGGACGGCAAGCAGGAAGGCGAAGCGGCGCATATGGGGTCCTCGAAAGGTACCCTGATACTACGTCGCTCCGCCTTTTCGCGGTTCTTAGCAGAAAGTCACAGTTTTATTCAAAGGCGCGGCTTTAGGGTCACTACCTCGATCCGCCGCCACCACCGCCGTGGCCACCGCCACCGCCGTAGCCGCCGCCACCGCCCTGGCCGCCACCACCTTGGCCGCCGCCACCACCTTGG
>JAEWHZ010000263.1 GCA_023387585.1 Pseudomonadota bacterium | reverse complement strand
CTGGTGCCCGTGTTTGGAGTAGCACTGTGACGACTAGAACAGCCCTCGGCGAACTCGCCGGCTTCGTCGCCCGCTCGCCCCTCGCCTCCGGCGACGAGACCACCCGCAACCGCGCGCTGGAAGCGCTGGCCACCCGCCTCGTGCCGCGCAGCCAGAAGCGCAGCGTCAGCGAATTGCTGGCCACAGTCCTCGCCCTGTCGGCCCGCACGCGCCGGCTGGTGGCCGAGCCGGTGCGCGTCGAGATCGAGGTTTTCGCACCCGGCGGTCAGCGGGCCGTGGAATTGTCCTTCGGCGACTGAGCCATCAGCCCGAATTGCGGCGGCTTGGACGATGAAGCCGCCCGCAGCGCCTCGATCCGCGCCGTGGCCCGCGCGCTCACCGGCAGGTTGAGAGCGCGCAGAAGCCCCTCATATTCGAGCCGCGCGCTGGCCTGGCTGGTGTCCGGCACCCCGCCGCGCAGATAGTCGTCGAGCGGGTCGAACACCGTCAGCCCGGTGGGGAACAGCGAGCGGAAGATCACCCGCTCGGCGATGCCATCGGCCACCCGCGCGCCGAGCCGCGTGCCGATGCGCTCGAGCATGGTCTGCACCTGTCGCATGTTGCGCGACGAGATCATCGACACCCGGTTGCGCACCAGAACCCAGTCGACCGTCTGCCCGTCCATGGCGAGGCGCTCCGAACGGGCGCGCTGCACCAGCCGGGCATAATGGGCGATCCGGGTGGGATCGCCGGTCAGCGGGTCGAGGCTGGCCAGGACGCTGAGATCGATCAGGCTGTCATTGACCGGCGTGACCAGCGTGTCGGCCAGCGAATGGGCCAGCCGGGTGAGGTTGGTGTCGAAACCGGGGGAGTCGATGACGAGATAGTCGATCCGCGCCTCCACTTCGGACAGCGCCTGGCGGAACAGCTCGAACTCGCGCCGCTCGCTGTCGCTCACCCGGTCGGCCCGCACATGCGGCAGGTGGTAATGCGTGAGCTGCGGAATTTTCAGCCCGTGCTTCTCGGCCCAGGCCAGCCGGTTGCGCACGTAATGGGTGAAGGTCTGCTGGCGGCTGTCGACATCTATGCTGGCGACGCGAAAGCCCTGATAGAGCAGCTGGATGGCGAGATGGAAGGCGGTGGTCGATTTGCCCGACCCGCCCTTCTCGTTGCCGACGACAATCACATATGCGCCCTGACGCGCCATCGTCCGCTCCTCGCCCATGGCCCCAGCTTGCGGGGTTCATCCTGAACAGGCAAGGCTACAGACGGTTAACAATCGTTAAACGATTAATCGCGGACCTGTCCGGACCGGGCATCACGCCGCCCCCAGATGGGCGAGGATGCGGTCGCGCGCCTCGTTGATCCGGGCGGCGAGATAGCCCGAGCCGCCATGGTCGGGATGAACGCTCTGCATCAGCTTGCGATGCGCCGCCCGTACGGCATCGGCGTCGGCCGAGCGGTCGAGCCCCAGCACCGCATAGGCCTCCTCCAGCGGATCGCTGCCGGAAGCGCCCGCCCCGCTGCCCTGCCCGGCATCCTGCTCGGCGAAATACTCCCGCCAGCCGGCGCGATTGGCGTCGAGCCAGCTTTCCAGCAGGCTGACGCTGTCGGCATCGCCGGCGATCTCGGCGATCAGCTCGCGCGTCTCCATCTCCCCCAGATCGAGCAGATCGCGCCCCGCGAACCGGCCCGAGATCACCTTGCCGGCCACCTCGCCGCTGTCGTGATCGAGCGCCATGGCGAAATAGCGGCTGCGCACGGTGGAGATCTGGTTGGGCTCGGGCTCGTTGGACTCGAAATTGAACGGCCCCAGCCGCCCGCGCACGAAGACCGCGAAGGCGGCGGCGCCGGCGAAGAAGGCGAGGTCGATGCGCCGTACGATGGCGAGCAGCAGCGCCAGCGCCGCGAGGACCGTGCCGGTGCCGTAGCGTGCCAGCCTCAGCCGCGTGCGCCGCGGCATGGCCATGGCCGCCTGCCACGCCGCCAGCGCCAGCAGCAGCGCGATCCCGCCGAATATGACATAGCTCATTACTTGAGCTGCGCCAGCAGCGCGCGGGCCGGGGCGCTGGTTTCGAGCTTGAGCTGGTCGCGCCCGCCGCTGGCGAAGGCCGCCACCGCGCGCAGCAGATCGGCGAGCTGGCGCGGCGCCGCCGGATCGAAGCGCGCATAGGCGCCCTTGGTCAGGCGCGCGAATTCGCGGAACGCCGCCTCGACCCGCGTGTCATGCCCTTCCTGGAAGACGAACATCGGCACGCCGAGCAGCCCCAGCTCCCCGGCCTTGTGGCACAGATCGTCGACGCTCTCCTCGATGGCGTCGCCGACATAGATCACCGCATTGAGCCGCCGCTCGGCCTGGGCGCGGCGGGCATGGGCGAAAACCTTGGATATCTGCGTATTGCCGCCGCGACAGGCGATGGTGCTCATGATCCGCGCCAGCGCCTCGGGGTCCGCCACCCATTTCGAAGAGCGGCATTCGCCATGCCCGCGGAAATAGAGAAGCTGCACGTCGAGCGCGCGATCGCGCGGAATGGCCGAGAACATCTCCGCCTGCAGCCCCACGGCGAGGTCCCAGGTCGGCTGCCGGCTCATCGTCGCATCGAGCGCGAACAGCAGCCGCCCGCGCTCCCCGCCGCCGGAAGGCCGGGAGAGCTGTCCCACCTTGGCGACGAAATCCGCAATATCGGACGTCGCCGAGGACGGTCTGGGCGCGACGGGGCGCGTCGCCTTGTCGATTGGCTGTGCCATGACGCCAATATGGCGCTCCCGGCCCCGGTCCTCAAGGACCCTCAGAGCAATCCGAGTTTGGCCAGCTCCGCCGCGATCAGCTCGGAGCCGGGATCGTTGGCATTGGCCGCCAGGTCCGGCGGCGCGTCCTTGGGGTCGAGATAGCGCCAGCCCTGGAACGGGCGCTTGGGATAGGGCACGGTGCGGATCAGGTCGCGCGACATCACGATGTCGCAATAGGAGATGCCCTCGTCGTTCACATGCGTCTCGAAGCGCAGGATCGGCTGGCGGCAGCCGATCAGCCCGCCGATTACCCAGTAGATCGAGGATTTTCCCGCCATCTCGGCGGCGCGCCGCGGCATCTGGCGGGTGCGGTGCACATGCACCTCTTCGCCGTAATCGGCATTCCACCAATGCGCGCGCTCGTCGCGATAGCTTTCGAGCTCCTCGATGCTCGCGACGCCCACCGAGAGCTTGACCAGATGGATCATCGACCTTCCGCAGCCACGAAACTCCTGATCGGCAAGAAGGGCGCCCTGTGGCCCGGGGCGCCCTCCTGAAACGATGCGTTTTCCCGGAACTTCCGGAGGTCGATCAGGCGCCGACCACCACCGAGAAAACCAGCCCCATGGATAGTACGCAAACAGCCGTCCATGAGGCGGCGCGTATCCAGTTGGCCTTCGGTTGACTGTGCATGCAATGCTCCTTGTCAGCCGCGCAATCACCGGGATGCGACACCAGGGCCACACCCGATGCCAAAGCGTTACCGAGCCGGCCCCGGACTGGCAAGCGGCCGAAAAGTCACACTCCGGACAAGGTCCGCATGTGGAAAAGCCACAGATCGGCCACAGGTTTTAACAGCGATTTCAATGGTTAACCGGGGCTTTGCGACTCAATCTGTCAAAAAAGCCCGAACCACCAGCCGGCCAGCGCCAGGAAGGCAAAAAACCCGACAATGTCGGTTATCGTCGTCACGAACACCGCCGAGCCGATCGCCGGGTCGGCCCCGAATCGATTGAGCGTGAGCGGAATCAGCACCCCGCACGAGCCGGCGACCACCATGTTCACCACCATCGCCAGCGCGATCACCGCGCCCAGATCGACGCTCGAATAGCGCACGAATGTGACGATCCCGATGAGCACCGCGAAGATGAGGCCATTGGCCAGCCCGACGACCATCTCGCGGGTGATAAGCCGCCTCAGCTTGCGCCCCTCGAGCTCGCGCATGGCCAGCGCGCGCACGGTGACCGTCATCGCCTGCGCCCCGGCATTGCCGCCCATCGAGGCGACGATCGGCATCAGCACCGCCAGCGCCACCATCTGCTCGATGGTGGCGTTGAACAGCCCGATCACGAAGGACACCAGCACGGCGGCGACGAGGTTCACCACCAGCCACGGCGCGCGGCCGCGCACGGTCTGGACGGTCGAGTCCGACACCTCCTCGTCGCCCACGCCCGCGAGCAGCTTGATGTCCTCGCCCGCCTCCTCGTGGATGACGTCGAGGATGTCGTCGACCGTCAGCACGCCGACGAGCCGCTTGTTCTCGTCGACCACGCCGACCTCGACGAGGTCGTAGCGGTCGAAGGCCCGGGCCGCGTCCTCCTGGTCCTGCAGCGCGTCGATCAGCACCACGCCGGTCTTCATGATCGTCTCGATCCGCACCGGGCGCATCGAGCGCAGCAGCGTGTCGAGCGGCAGGATGCCGAGCACGTGATAGGCGGCGTCCACCACGTAGATCTGAAAGAATTCGTCCGGCAGGTCCTTCTCGGCCCGCAGATAGTCGATCGTCTGGCCGATGGTCCAGAACGGCGGGATGGCGATGAAGTCGGTCTGCATCCGCCGCCCGGCGGAATCCTCGGGAAAATCGAGGCTGCGCTTGAGGCTGAGCCGCTCGAAGGCCGGCAGCTGCGCCAGGATCGCGTCGCGGTCCTCCTGCTCTAGATCCTCGAGCAGATAGACGGCGTCGTCGCTGTCGAGGCTGGCGACGCCGCGCGCGATCTGCGTGTTGGGCAGCATGTCGAGCAGGTCGACGCGCACCTGCTCGTCGACCTCGGTCAGCGCCGAATAGTCGAATTTCTCGCCCAGCAGCGAGACCAGGACCAGCCGCTCGCCAGGCTCCAGCGCCTCGATCAGCGCGCCCAGGTCCCACACATGGAGCGGTGCGATCCGCGCGGCGACCGCCTCGCCGTCGCGCGCCGCCATCTCGTGGCGCAGCGCCTCGAGCCAGTCGAGATCGATGCGGTCTTCCCGGTCGCGGAACCGGGCCGCGGCCCCGGCCTCGTGAGCTTCGTGTCCGGTTTCGCTCATCTTCGCCTCCGGTCCGTCCGGGCGCGAGCAATACAGGGTTGCGAGCGCGAGACAAGGCGCTCCGCGCGCAAATCCGCTCTGCGCCCAAAGGGTTTCCAGCAAAAGTGGCTACCACTTTTGCGGTGCGGAAACGCGACAAACGCTCTGCCCCGAAAACGAAAATGGCGCCGCTGGGGCGCCACGTCCGGGTGTCATCCAAGGGATGACTGGTGCGGTCGAGAAGACTCGAACTTCCACGCCTCGCGGCACAGCGACCTCAACGCTGCGCGTCTACCAATTCCGCCACGACCGCACATGGTAGAAATCGCCGGGGGTCCGGCGAAGCGAGGCAGCATGTAGCAAATCGGGTTTCGCTTCACAAGCGGCAAAACCGATATGTCGGTCCCGGAGCGCCGGAGGCTCGAAAACTCAGCGCTGAACCTGCCCGCGCCGCACCTTTTCGCTGACGATCACGCGCAGCTGCCCGTCATCGACGCTGATATCGCCGCGCGCGACCAGCGTCTTGTTGGCATAGATGCGCATCGGATCGGATTCGGTGGCGTCGAGCTCGATCACCGCCCCGCGCCCCATGCGCAGCAGATTGTGGATCGGCATGGTGGCCGCACCCAGCTCCACCTTGATGTCGACTTCAATATCGCCCAGCAAAGCCATAGATAAAGCAGCGCTCCCCGAAGACGGCGCGATGGCGCCGGCGGCGACGATGAGGCGGGATTGGTTATGAAAGCGTTAACGGAAGATATCCCCGGCCCGGCCCTGCGTTCCAGACTGGCACGTTCCGACGACGCCCCGGTCGAGTGGATCGCCGCCGAAGCGCCGGTCGACTACCCGCCGGCGCTCGACGCCATGAAGGCCCGCGTCGCCGCCATCGCGTCCGGCACGGCGCCGGAGGCGGTGTGGCTGCTCGAGCACCCCCCGCTCTACACCGCCGGCACCTCCGCCCGCCCCGAAGACCTTCGCGAACAGCGCTTCCCTGTCCATGAGGCCGGGCGCGGCGGGCAATATACCTATCACGGCCCCGGCCAGCGCGTGGCCTATGTCATGCTCGACCTGTCCCGGCGCGGCCGCGACATCAAGCTTTACGTCGACGGGCTCGAAGCCTGGCTGATCTCTACGCTCGACGCCTTCAACGTTCATGCCGAGCGCCGCGAAGGCCGCATCGGCGTCTGGGTGCCGCGCCCCGACAAGGGCTTCTCGCGCGCCGACAAGATCGCCGCCATCGGCGTGCGCGTCTCGCGCTGGGTCAGCTTCCACGGCATGGCTCTCAACGTCGCGCCCGACCTGTCGCATTATGGCGGCATCGTACCCTGTGGAATTTCCGACCAGGGCGTCACCAGCCTCGAGGATCTCGGCCACATCGTCTCGCTGCCCGAGGTGGATATGGTGCTGCGCGCCCGATTCGAGGACATCTTCGGACCAACCCGCCCTGCATCTGCGTTGGAACCCGGCATCTGATCACGCACTTGTCACATTCGCGCGAACATGCTGCTTTCCGGAAGTGACCGGAGCCTTGGAGTTTTTGCCATGACCCTCGACGACCTCAAGCGCCTGTTCACCGGCCGGACCCTGTTCCGGCTCGATACCGTGCTGGCCGTCAAGCTGATGCCGATCGTCTATGCGACAGGCCTGTTCGCGCTGCTGCTCTGGGCCGTGCGCCATTTGTTCGCCAGCTTCTCGACCGGCATCGGCGACGGCTTGTGGGGCCTGCTGGAACTCGTCGTATTCGGCCTGTTGATGATGCTGGCGCTGCGCATCGTGTGCGAGGCGCTGCTGGTCTATTTCCGCGCGCACGCCGGCGATGCCGAACCGCTGCGCGGCACCCGCGCCTCCGCTACCCTGCTCGACGAGGTGCGCGAGGCCATCCGCGACCTGGCCGAGGCCGAAGACGAGATCGACTACGCCGAGGCCGACGAATACATCATGCCGGCCACCGATCCGGCGCCGCACCCCGCGACCACGACGCCGGCCACGCCGCCGACGACACCCGACACTCCGACGCCGCTCGCGGACGAGATCGGCCCAAAACCGAGGCGGCGCACGGCAAAGCGTACGCCGCCCACCATCGAGGAATCGTGATTCCTACTTCTTGTTGACGCTCCAGGCGCCCGGACCGGCGAAGACCAGATAGAGGAACACGAAGCAGAACAGGATGGCGGCATCGCCCTGATTGGCCACCGGCCACGGGCCGAACGGCACATGGCCGAGCCAATAGGCGAAGGCCATGGTGCCCGACGCGATGAGCGCCGCGGGGCGGGTGAAGAAGCCGACGATGATCAGGACGCCCGTCACCAGCTCGATGATCCCGGCCGCCAGCATCAACCCCTCGAGGGGCATGGGGAATTCCACGGGAAAGCTGAACAGCTTCTGCGTGCCATGGGCGAGGAACAGCAGCCCCGCGACGATGCGCAGGATGGCCAGCACCTGCGGCGAATAGGGGGAAAGTCGGTCGAACATGATTTTTCTCCAAAAGAGTTGTTTCGGCCGAAGCCAGCCCTCCAACTACCCTGCCCGCGGGCGTTCGCAAATCCTGACTTTATCGCACGCACCGTTCGATGAACCGCTCCCACCGGTCGGCACAGCCCCGCCATGCGGCCTGCTCCATTGCGCGCAGGGGTGCAGTTCTATATGAGGGCGCGGTTTTCCACAGCATGCTGAACGTGTCCGCGCCCATGTCCCAAGCGCTAAAATCCCAAGCGCCGAAAATCGGTCTCGTCAGCCTCGGCTGTCCAAAAGCCCTTGTCGACAGCGAACGCATCATGACGACGCTGCGCGCGCAGGGCTACGCCTTCTCGCGCGACTATCAGGGCGCCGACATCGTGCTGGTGAACACCTGCGGCTTTCTCGACAGCGCCAAGCAGGAAAGCCTGGAGGCCATCGGCGAAGCCCTGTCGGAGAACGGGCGCGTCATCGTCACCGGGTGCCTGGGCACCGAGGAAGAGCTGATCCGCAAGACGCATCCCAGCGTGCTCGCGGTCTCCGGCCCGCATCAATACGAGGCCGTGGTCGGCGCCGTGCACGACCACCTGCCGCCGGTGCCGAACAGGTTCGTGGACCTGGTGCCCGAGCAGGGCCTCAAGCTCACGCCGCGCCACTACGCCTATGTCAAGATTTCCGAGGGCTGCAACAACCGGTGCAGCTTCTGCATCATCCCGCAGATCCGCGGCGACCTGGCCTCGCGCCCGGCGGCCGGCGTGCTCGCCGAAGCCGAGGCGCTGGTGCGCGGCGGCGCCAAGGAGCTGCTGATCATCTCGCAGGACACTTCGGCCTACGGCATCGACCTCAAATTCGCCGAGAGCAAATATCGCGGCCGTCCGGTCAAGGCGAAGTTTTATGACCTCGCGCGCGAGCTCGGCGAGCTGGGCGCGTGGATTCGCCTCCACTACGTCTATCCCTACCCTCATGTCGACGCCGTCATCGAGCTGATGGCCGAGGGCAAAGTGCTGCCCTATCTCGACATTCCCTTCCAGCACGCCGCGCCCGACGTGCTGCGTGCCATGCGCCGCCCGGCCGCGCAGGAAAAGACGCTTGGCCGCATCGCCGCCTGGCGCCGCGACTGCCCGGACCTCTCCGTGCGCTCCAATTTCATCGTCGGCTTTCCCGGCGAGACCGAAGCGGACTTCGAATTCCTGCTCGACTGGATCGAGGAAGCCGGGATCGACCGCGTCGGCTGCTTCAAATACGAGCCCGTCACCGGCGCCCCGGCCAACGACCTGCCCGGCGTGGTGCCGGACGAGGTCAAGGACGAGCGCTTCGCCCGGCTGATGGAAGTGGCGCAGGACATGTCGGCGGCCAGGCTGGCGCAGAAGGTCGGGCGTACCATCGAGGTGCTGGTCGACGATGTCGATCCCACCCGCAACCGCGCCATCGCCCGCTCGAAATGGGACGCCCCCGAAATCGACGGCCAGGTGCTGGTCGACGACGCCACCGGCATCAAGCCCGGTGATCTCGTCTCCGTCGTCGTCACCGACAGCGACGAATACGACCTTTTCGCCCGCCCCGCGTCAGCCGCGAACTGATCCCAACCCGTCGAGCACCGCCACGGCGGCGTCGAACTCGGCCCGCCGCCGGCTGCGCCGCAGCGCCGCTTCCTCATCGACGCCCCACAGCCGCGCCTGGAAATCCTCGTCGAGATGCGCGGCTTCCCATACGTCGTCCGGCGTGAACAGCCCTGCCCGCAGTCCGATCGCCAGGAGCCCCGACCCCGTCAGCGAGGTGATCGACACCAGCGCCGTCGCCGCGAACAGCTCCTCGCCCGCCAGCGCCTCTGCCAGCCGCTCCAGCGTCGCCTCCGGCTGCTTCTCGTGGATGATGCCGACGGTCGGACGGAAGGCGATTCCGAAATGCCGCGCCAGCGCGACCAGCGCCCCGTCCCACAACCGTTCCTGCTCGGCCACCAGCTCGCGTGGCGTGTCGGCGCGATAGAGCAAAAGGTCGTTGCCGGCGAAGCGCGCAATCTCGGCCAGGAAATCCGGCACGCGCTCCGTCCCGCTCTCGACCGCCGAATTGATCAGCCGCGTCGCCGGCATGCTGCGCGGATCGATCCGCTCGCCCTGCGCCAGATACTCCCCGACCACCAGGCGCGCCACCGCCCCGGTCGGCACCACCAGCTTCTTGCGCCCCGGCGTGCGCGCCGCGCGCCCGTCGAGCTGGATGGCGAAACCGCCTTCCACCTCAACGGCTTCCGCCGTCTTGTAGAATCGCTTCGGCAACTCCGGCTCCATGGCGCGCTGGGCGCGGCCATAGCCGTCGTCGCGATGGTTCAGCGCCTCTTCGAGGAACTCACGCATGCGGCACCAGCCCGTCCAGCGCCGCATCGAGCCCCTCGAAGCTGTCGAGGATCACATCGGCACCCTCGGCCACCAGCTCGTCCACCGTATGATAGCCCCAGTTGACCCCGATGGACTTCACCCCCGCCGCGCGCCCCATGCGCATGTCGTGCACCGTGTCGCCGATCATCACCGTCGAGCCGGGCTCCGCCAGCGCCCGAGCCATGGCGCTCTCGATCATCTGCGGATGCGGCTTGCCGAAATTATGATCCGGCGTCTGCACCGAATGGAAGCGCTCGAATATGCCATGCGCCTTGAGCAGCTTCACCGCGCTTTTGTGGCTCTTGCCCGTCGCCACGGCCAAAATCGTGTCCGGATGCGCCCCGAGCTGGTCCAGCGCCTCCAGCGCCCCCGCGAACAGCGGCTCGCTGACGATGCCGGTGCGGGCGAAATAGTGCTCGCGATAGCTCTTCAATATCGCGTCCACCCGCGCCTCGGACGAGCCCGGCGCCAGCAGCGCCATGGCGTCGCGCGCGGTGATGCCGGAGATCGAGCGGATGGCCTTCTCGTCCGGCACCGCCTGGTCCACCGCCGTGAAGGCCAGCGTCACGGTCTCGACGAAATGGCTGACCGAATCGATCAGCGTGCCGTCCATGTCGAAGATGACGAGCCTCATGCCGCCTCCGGATCACTGTCCTGCGCATCGTAGCGCCCGGCATCGAAGCCGAGCGCGTCGAAGCTTTGCTGCATATGCGGCGGCAGCGGCGCCGACACGTCGAGCAGCTTGCCCGAGCGCAGCGGCAGCGCGATGCGCCGCGCATGCAGGTGCAGCCCCTGCCCCAGCCCCTCGGCCGGCATGTAGTTCTCGATGTTGAAATAGCGCGGATCGTCGAGGATCGGCGTGCCCAGCCGCGCCATGTGCACGCGCAGCTGATGCGTTCGGCCCGTCACCGGCTTCAGCGTCACCCAGGCAAAACGCCGGCTTGCCGTGTCGGTGGTCGAATAATAGGTCATCGAGTGCTGCGCCCCCGGCGCGCCGTGCTCGACCACCATCATCTGCTCGCCGTCGCCCACCCGCCGCTTGGCGATGAAGCACGAGATCTCGCCCTGGCGCGGCGAGGGGTTGCCGGCCACCACCGCCCAATAGATCTTCCGCGCCGAGCGCGACTGGAACACTTTTCCGAAATGCGCCGCCGCCGCCGCGGTCTTGGCGACCACCAGGACGCCCGAGGTGTCGCGGTCGAGCCGGTGAACCAGCTTCGGCGCCTCGCCCTTCCTGTTGGGCAGGCTTTTCAGCAGGCCGTCGATATGCCGCGTCGTCCCGCTGCCGCCCTGCACGGCGAGGCCATAGGGCTTGTCGAACACGAACAGCTCGTCATCCTCGTAAAGCACGAGGTTGCGCAGGAATGCGGCGTCTTCCGGCCTTATGCGCGGCGCGCGCTCGGTGCCGGGGTCGTCGATCGGCGGAATGCGCACCGTCTGCCCGGCCGAAAGCCGCGTGCCGGTCTCGGCCCGCGCCTTGTCCACCCGCACCTCGCCGTTGCGGATCAGCTTCTGCAGCCGCCCGAAGCCGAGCTGGGGAAAATGGCGTGCGAACCAGCGGTCGAGCCGCAGCCCGTCCTCGTCCGCTTCCACCTGCCTGTGCTGCACCGCGCTCATGCGCCCGT
>JAEWHZ010000248.1 GCA_023387585.1 Pseudomonadota bacterium | reverse complement strand
GCCTGCGTCGCCGAACCGGTCATCACCGGATCGCCGAAGCTGCGGCCGCCAATCGCCGTGCATCCGGACAGCGTTACGGCACCAAGGCAAAGTGCAGCGACCGAAAGGGCCGTCTTGCGCAGTACGCGGTTACTCATCAGCTTACTCGTACGCAGGTACTCGACACAGGAGGAACCTAGCGCGGTAAGGTAAAGGCGAGCTTAAACCGCGTGCGTTTTGACAAAAACCTGCATGGGGCGATTCATGATGGCGAAACCATCGCAGGATTGTTGCGCTCAGTTGCTCGTCGGCAACGGGCTCAGGCGAGGTCGAGACTGCCGCCGAGGCGGGCGATTTCGTCGTAATCGGTGAGCACGAGGCTGAGCGGGGTGACGGTGACGGCATCGCCGCGCAGCACCTCGAAATCGGCCTCGGGGTCGAGCGGGGTCGGGGTGCGCGGGATGGCGATGAAGAATTTTCCCGGATTATCGCTCGGATAATGGGCGAAGGGCGAGCGGGCGAAGCGCTGATGCGGCACGACGCGCAGGCCGGACACGTCCTCGGGGGCGCAGGTGGGGAAGTTGACGTTGTAATAGACGTCGCGCCCCGGCGACGAGGCGACGAGCTGGCGCACGATGCGCGCGCCGTAGCTTTCGGCGTTGGACCAGTCGACGGTGCGGCCGGCCTGATAGTCGATGCTCTGGCTCAGGGCGATGCCGATGGCGCCCTGCATGACGCCCTCGCGCGCGCCGGCGGCGGTGCCGGAGCAGTTGATGACATCGCCGAGATTCTGGCCGGCATTGACGCCGGAGAGGACGATTTCGGGGGGCCTGTCGGCGAGCAGATGGGTGCAGCCATAGACGACGCAATCGGCGGGCGAGCCACCTTCGATGGCGAAGACGCGATCCTCGCGGCGTTCGGCGACCATTTCGCGGGCGAAGCTGAGACGGTGCCCTGCCCCGCTCTGGTTGGCGGCGGGCGCGACGACCCAGACATCGTCGCTCAGCGTTGCGGCGATGCGGCGCAGGATGGCGAGGCCCGGCGCGTCGACGCCGTCGTCATTGGTGAGCAGGATCCTCACCCGCGCGCGCCGATGCGGGTCAGCCCGCCCATATAGGGGTGCAGCACTTCGGGGATGGCGATGGAGCCGTCCGCATCCTGATAGTTTTCCATGACGGCGATCAGCGCGCGGCCGACGGCGACGCCGGAGCCGTTGAGGGTGTGGACGTGGCGCGGCCTGCCGTCGGGGTCACGATAGCGCGCCTCCATGCGGCGGGCCTGGAAATCGCCGCACAGCGAGACCGAGGAGATTTCGCGATAGGTGTCCTGGCCGGGCAGCCAGGCCTCGATGTCGTAGGTCCTCTGGGCGCCGAACCCCATGTCGCCGGTCGAAAGCAGCATGACGCGGTAGTGGAGGCCGAGTTGTTGCAGCACGGCTTCCGAGCAGGCGAGCATGCGCTCATGCTCGTCGGCCGAGGCTTCGGGGGTGACGATCGAGACCAGCTCGACCTTGTCGAACTGGTGCTGGCGCAGCATGCCGCGCGTGTCGCGGCCGGCCGAGCCGGCCTCGGAGCGGAAGCACGGGGTCAGCGCGGTGAAGCGCAGGGGCAGCTCGTCGGCGCGCAGGATGGATTCGCGCACGAGATTGGTCAGCGGCACCTCGGCGGTGGGGATGAGGAACAGGCGCTCGGCATCCTCGGCGGTGACGTCCCTAGTGGCGACGAACTGGTCGGCGAGGAATTTCGGCAGCTGGCCGGTGCCGTAAAGGGCGGCGTCGCGCACGAGAAGCGGTGGCTGCACTTCGAGATAGCCGTGGTTCTCGACATGCAGATTCAACATGAACTGGCCAAGCGCGCGCTCGAGGCGGGCGAGGTGGGACTTGAGGACGACGAAGCGGCTGCCGGAGAGCTTGGCGGCGATCTCGAAATCCATCTGCCCCAGCGCTTCGCCGAGCTCGTAATGCTGTTTGGGCGCGAAGGGGAAATCGGGGCGCGGCGGGCGCGCCCCGGCGGCGGTGGCCTCGGTGCCGTTGCGGCCGAAATAGGGAGTGTTGGCGGTCTCGTCCTTGCCGTCCGGCACGTCGGCGAGCGGCAGGTTGGGGACGATTTCGAGGGCCTGCTGCAGGTCGGCTTCGACCGCGCGCTCCTCGGCCTCGCCATCCTGGATGACCTGCTTGAGGCTGGCGACCTCGGCCATCAGGGCGGCGGCGGTTTCCTCGTCCTTCTTCGCCTTGGCCTGGCCGATCAGCTTCGAGCTGGCGTTGCGCTTTTCCTGGGCCTCGTTGAGGCGCGTGGTGACGGCGCGGCGGCGGTCGTCGAGCGCGACGAGATCGGCGGCGCGGAAATCGGCGCCGCGCCGCTGCATGGCGGCATCGAAAAGCTCGGGATTGGCGCGAATCCACTTGATGTCGTGCATGGCATTCCGGGGGCTGTATTGGCCGGCAGGACCTAGCCCACCCGCCGCCCCGGCGCAAGAACGGCGCTATTCCGACGCTATTCGGTGGCGGCCCGCGCGGCTTCTTCGGCTTCCTTGCGGGCGCGGCGGCGCTCGATCCACATCACCGCCCAGATCGAGCCCTCATAGAGCATGTAGACCGGGATCGACAGGCCGATCTGCGAGATCGGGTCGGGCGGGGTGACGAAGGCGGCGACGATGAGGATGCCGACGATGGCATAGCGGCGGCCCTTCTTGAGCTGGTCGGAATTGACCAGCTCGATGCGGGCCAGCAGCGTCAGGACCACGGGCAGCTGGAAGCAGATGCCGAAGGCGATGATCAGCGTCATCGCCAGCCCCAGATATTCGCTGGTGCGCACCAGCATGGAGACGTTCTCGGTCTCCATGTTGAGGAAGAAGCCGAGCGCCATGGGCAGCACGACGAAATAGACCATCAACGCGCCGATGAGGAAGAAGACCGGCGTGGCGACGAGATAGGGCACGAAGGCGGCGCGCTCATGCTTGTAGAGCCCGGGGGCCACGAACATGTAGATCTGCGAGGCGAGATAGGGGAAGCCGATGAACAGCGCGCCGAAAAAGGCGATGCTGAGCTGGGTGAAGAAGAATTCCTGCGGCGCGGTGTAGATGAGCTGCAGCTCTTCGGGATTGGGCACCACCTTGCGGTAGGGATCGAGCAGGATCTCGAAAATCTGCCCGGAGAAGATGAAGCACACGATCAGCAGCACGGCGAGCGCCATGACCGAGCGGATGAGGCGCTTGCGCAACTCGATGAGGTGATCGAGCAGCGGGGCCTCGGAGCCGGCAAGCTCGTCTTCCGGCTCGCCCGCCACCGCCGGCAGGGCGGCTTCGGTTTCGGGCCGGGCGCGCTTGCGCTTGAGAAAGCCGATCAATTGATATCCCCGCCTTCAGCGGTCTTGCGGCGGCGGCGCGCGGGTTTGGGCGGTTCCGCTGGTGAATTTTCAGCGGGCGTGGCGGCGTCGGCTTCGAGCTCCATGGCCTTGCGCGAGGTGCGGCGGCGGGGCGCGGGCTTGTCCTCGGCAGGTGTGGCGGCAGCGGACTTGCGGGGTTTCCTAGTCGCGGGCTTGGCGGGTGCTTCGGCCGCATCGGCGGCGGCCGCGGGCTTGCGGCGCGGACGGGGGGCGGCGGCGGATTTCGCACGGGCCGGTTTCGCGGGCGGCGTTTTCTCGACGGCCGGATTGGCGGCGGCGGCGAGGGTCGGTTGAGCGGCGGGCTGGTCCGCATCGCCCTGCCCTTCCGAAGCGGCGGCTGCGGCGGCGGCGGCACCGGACATGCCGGCCATGGCCTTGATCTCGTCGGCGACGCTCTCGGCCTTGGGGTCCTTGGGCTTGATGGCGCCGGAGGGCTTGGGGCCCGACGGCGTCATGGTGTTGAATTCCTTGCGGATCTCGTCAGCGGTCTTGCGCAGCGGATCGGAGATGGCGTTGCGCAGATTGCGCACCTCGTCGAGCCCGGTGGTGCGGTTCAGCTCGCGCTGGAACTCGTTGCCCATGCGCCGAATCTGGCCCACGAACTGGCCGACCTTCTTCATGACGGTCGGCAGCTCCTGCGGGCCGATGACGATGAGCGCCACGACGCCGATGACGAGCAGCTCTGTCCAGCTAAGGCCGAGCATCACTATCCAATCCGGTTATGGGGGCGCGAGCCGCCGCAGGGGGTCAGGCGTCGCGCTTGTCGGTCTCGTGCTGCTCGGCGGAAGTGCTGGCAGGCGCGGGCGAAGCGGGAGGCGTGGCGGTCTCGATGCGTTCGGCAGGCTTCTCGTCGTCGCGCATGCCGCGCTGGAAGGCTTTGATGCCGGAGGCGACCTCGCCCATCATTCCCGAAATCTTGCCGCGGCCGAACAGCAGCAGCACGACCACTGCGACGACCAGAATGCCCCAGATGCTTGGCGCGTGCATGTCGAACTCCGTTTCAAGTTTGTAACGCGATACACGCGATTTCTAACCGCAGAAATAGGTTCAATCGCGATCAAACACAAGGATGTGTTCGGGATTGAGCCGCAGCGCAACGTCGCGCCCCGGATGCAGGTCCCGGCCACTGCGCTGGCGGATGGCGACGGGGTCGGGCAGACCGTCGACCTTGACCTCGCACAGATCCTCGCCGATGGCGTCGCGCTTGGCGACGATGCGGCCGGGCACGCCGGGCCCCTCGTCGACGATCTCGACGCCGCCGGCCGGGCGCAGGGCGACGATGACCGAGGCGCCCTCCTCGCGGCCCGGCGCCGGCACCGGCCCGAGCGGGGTGTCGGCGCGGCCGTCGCGCACCACGGCGGCGATCTCGCTGAGCGGGGAGAAGAAGCGCGCCGCATAGAGGTTGACCGGATTGCGGTAGATTTCGGCGCCGCTGTCGATCTGGACGATGCGGCCGCGGCGCAGCAGCGCCACCCGGTCGCCCGCCACCATGGCTTCCTCGGGATCGTGGGTGACGATCAGGCTGGTGACCCGCGTCTCGCGCAGCACGGCGAGGGTTTCGGCGCGCACGGTCTCGCGCAGCCGGGCATCGAGGGCGGAAAAGGGCTCGTCGAGCAGCAGAACGCCGGGACGCGGGGCGACGGAGCGCGCCAGCGCCAGGCGCTGCTGCTGGCCGCCGGAGAGCATATGCGGATAATCCTTCTCGCGCTCGGCAAGGCCGACGCGGCGCAGGGCCTGACGCGCCTGTGCGAGGGCGCTCTTGCGGTCGAGCCGCCTGAGGCCGAACAGCACGTTCTCAAGCACCGAAAGATGCGGGAACAGCGCGAAATCCTGAAACATCAGGCCGATGCCGCGCCTGTCCGGCGGCACATGCGTCCCCTCGCCCGAAACCACGCGATCGTTGATGCATACGCGCCCGGCATCAATGGGGGCAATGCCGGCGGCGACGCGCAGGGCCGTCGACTTGCCGGAGCCGGATTCGCCGAGAAGACAGACGATCTCGCCCGGTTCGAGCCGCAGCGAGAAGCCGGTGAGCACGGCCCGGCCGCCGAGCTCGACATCGACATTTTCGTATTCGAGGGCGGCGGCGAAGCTGACGCCGGCGGTGCCGCGCGCGCCCCAGCCGAGAAGCTCGGAATCGGTGTCGCCGGCAGGGCTCATGCGTCGTCTCCCATGTCGCCGGTTTCGAGCGCGTCCTCGTCGTCGCGCAGATCGCCCTCGAAGGGCAGCGGAATCTGCAGGCCGGGCGGCAGCCGGCTCGACAGCAGCCCTGCCCCCTTGAGCTCTTCGAGCCCCGGCAGGTCGGACAGGCTTTCGAGGGTGAAGTGATCGAGGAAGGCGGGGGTGGTGCCGTAAGTGACCGGGCGGCCCGGGGTGCGGCGGCGGCCGCGCATGCGCACCCAGCCGGCTTCCATGAGGATATCGAGCATGCCCTTGCCCACGGCGACGCCGCGAATCTCCTCGATCTCGGCACGGGTCACCGGCTGGTGATAGGCGATGATGGCGAGGGTTTCGAGGGCGGCGCGCGAGAGCGGGCGGGTGTCGGTCTCCTCGCGGCGCAGGATGAAATCGAGATCTTCGGCGGTGCGGAAGGCCCAGCGGTCGTCGCGGCGCACGAGGTTCACGCCGCGCTGGGCATAGCGCTGGCGCAGGGTTTCGAGAAGGAAGGCGATGTCGGCATGCTCGTCGAGATAGAGGGCGAGCTGGGCGGGGCCAAGCGGTTCGGACGAGGCGAAGAGCACGGCTTCGAGGATGCGCAGCCGGCGCTCGGTCACCTCGTTGCGCTCACTCGTCTCGGTCAAACGGCTTGTCCTCGCTGGGCCGGCGTCGAACCAGCAGCGGCCCGAAGGCCGCCGATTGACGCAGTTCTAGCTGGCCCTGGCGAACCAATTCAAGGCTTGCCGAAAAGCTGGAGGCGCGCACGGTGGCCCGCTCGGAGGGTTCGGCGAGATATTCGGCGAGGTAGGAATCGAGCGCGACCCAGTCCTGGCCCACCCCGATGATGCGCTCCAGGATATCGCGCGCCTCCTGCAAGGCCCATACGGTGCGCCGCCGGGGCGCGTAATCGGTGTGCAAATTGCGCTCGCGCAACTCGGCATAGGCCTTGAGCAGATCGAACAGGCCGGCCTCGAAAAAGCTGGCGCGCGAGACGGTGATCGGCTCGGGATCGCCGCGCGGGTGGATGGCGAGGCCGAGCCGGGGGCGGGCGAAGAGGCGCCGGGCGGCCTCGCGCATGGCCTCGAGGCGCTTGAGGCGGAATTGCAGGAGCGCCGCCATCATCTCGCCGCTGGGCTCGTCGTCGCTGGGAGCGGCGGGCACCATCAGGCGGCTTTTGAGGTAGGCGAGCCAGGCCGCCATGACGAGATAATCGGCGGCGATCTCGATGCGCCGCTCGCGCAGCTCGGCGATGAAGGCGAGATATTGCTCGACCAAAGCGAGCATGGGGATGGCGGCGAGATCGACCTTCTGGCGGCGTGCGAGATCGAGCAACAGGTCGAGCGGGCCTTCATAGCCGGCGACGTCGATGCGCAACACATCGGTTTCGGCCGGTGCGGGCGTATCGGTGGTGAAGAAATCGTCCGTCATGCTCTGCCGACCCGGATGCGGGGTTGCAGAGCTTGGGTCGGCGAAGGTCCGGCCGTCAAGCGCGGCCGGAGCACGGGGACGGCTCAGATGGTGAAGCAGTCGCCGCCGTTGGCCTTGACGCTGTTGCAGATGGTGTTGGCGTCGGCGAGCGAGCCGGCAGGCAGGCGGACGCGGTAATAGATGCCGCGCGCGCCGAGATCGACCTGCTGGATCTCGAGCTGGGCGCCGCCGAACAGCCCGCCGAAGCGCGAGGCCATGTCGCGGCGGGTGGCTTCCGCCGCTTCCGGCGTGCGCTGGGAGGAGAGCTGCACATAGGCCGGCGCGGTGCTGGCCGTGGTGACGGCGGGCGGTGGGGCCGAGGCCGCGGGAGGGGCGATTTCGGGCGTGACGATCGCGGTTTCCACGGCGGCGGCCGGAGGCGTGGCCACGGAGGGCCGGGTGATCGGGGCCATGGGCACCGGGGCGGTGCGGCCGGCGATCGCATTGCCCGAAGCATCGACGGCGGACGCCGGCTGGCCGGGAACGAGCGGGGTGGTGTCGGTCTGGGTCGCGACGGAAGCATCCGGCGTCGGGGCGAAGCCGAGGGCTCCGTCCGGCAGGGCGGCGTCGGCGGCATTGGCGGCGGCGATCAGCTCCGGCGCCTCGGTGTTGGCGCCCGGCACTTCGGGCACGTCCGGCCGGTCGACCGGCAGCAGCGAGGCGCCGGCAAGCGCGGCGTCGCCGCTGACGATGGTGCCGTCGGGGCGCACGGTGAGGGTGCGCACGCGGCGGTTGACCAGGCCCTCGTCGCTGATCTCGGCGGCGGCCAGCGCCGCGATGTCGGTGGGATCGCTCTGGTCGCGCGAGACCAGCTGTTCCTCGGCGGGCGCCGTTTCGGTGGTGTTGAACACGACCGAGGCGGTGCCGGGGCTGTTTTCGGCGACGGGCGGCACTTCGCGAACCGGAGTGGCGTCGGCTTCGAGGAGCGGAGGCTCGCCGCTCGGCGTACCGGCGGAGCCGAGGACGGTATAAAGGCCGATACCGGCGGCGACCAGGAAGGCGACGGCGATGGCCGGGCCGGCGACGGGACGCAGCATGGCGGGGTTGAAGCCGCGACGGCGGACGGGCGCGGGCTCGTCATAATCGGGTTCGGGCGGCAGCGCCTCCTCGCCGGGATCGACCCAGCCGACATCGGCGCCGCTGGCGGCGGCGGCCGCGATGATGGCGTCTTCGGCCGAGGCGATGCGGGCCTGCTCGCGCGCGGTCTGCACAGCGGTGGCGGAGCGGATCAGCTCGGCGGCGCTGGGCGCGGCGGGGCGGGAGGACGCAGCCAGCGGCGGCGGCTCGACCGGTTCGGACGCCGGAATCTCGGGCGGGGAAAGGGGCGCGGCCGGAGCCTGCGGGGCGTCGTCCTCGAGGCGCACGCGCACGGCGGCGCCGATCAGGGATTCGATGTCGGTGACCGGATCGGGCCGGGCATCGCCGCGCGCGGGCGCAACCGGCGGCGCGACATTGCGGGGCTGCTCGATGACGGGCTCCACGGCGGCTTCGGGCTGCGCGGGGGTTTCGGGCACAGGAGGCTCGGCAACCGGAGGCTCGGCGGCGCGCGGGGCGAAGACCGGCGGCAGGTCGAGCCGCTCGGCGGCGGACGTTTCAGCCGGGCCGGCTTCGAGGGGCGAAACGGAGGAGGCCTGCGGCTCGGGAGCCGGTTCCGGCGCAGGCGGCAGGTCGCCGGCCAATTCGGCCGCGATCAACTCGCCGATGCCGTCGAGGGGGTCGAAGGCGTCTTCCGGGTCAGAGGGACCGGGGGCGGAAGGCGCAGGATCGGGGGGCATGAAGCGCTCGCGCGTCGGCGCGGATTGCGCTACCGGCTCGGCAGGCTGGACAGGCGCGGCGGAGCGGGGCGGATCAGCCGGGCGCGGCGGGGGCTCCGGCGCGGCCGGGCCCGAACGCGGCGGGTCGAAATCGAAGCGGAAGGGCTGCGGCGGATCGAAGCGCGACAGAGGCGGCTTTTCCGCGGGCGCCGGTTCGGGCGCGGCTTCGGGCGCAGCGTCAGGCATTGGGGGCGGATCGCCGGGCAGGCGGAAACTGAAGGGCTGGCCCGTGGCGGGCGGCGCAGGGGACGGCCGCTCGGCCGGAGCGTCGGCCGGGGTCTGGGGAGGCGGAGCATCGTCGTCCTGCGCTTCAGCCTTTGCCTTGGCAGCGCCTTCGCTGGCCATCAGCCGTGCGAGCTGCGCGATAAGATCGTCCGCGTCTTCGCTCGTTTGCGGCTGCGGTTTGGCTGTCGTCATCGCTG
>JAEWHZ010000139.1 GCA_023387585.1 Pseudomonadota bacterium | reverse complement strand
CGCCGCCCGTCGCGACGTCGATTTCGGCGCGGGCCTCGAAGGCCTTCTCGATGGTGGCTTCGAGGTCCTTATGGGGCATGGGCTGATCCTTTTGCGTGGGGCGCGGACATTAAGCGCCGCGCCGGGCATGCGCAACCATCGGCGGCGCCCGCTCGTTGCCGACCGTTATCTGGCGAACCGATATTGATGGAGGCAGCGATGCAGGATCCGGACACGATGAGCACGCCGGCCAGCAATCTGATGACGGCGTTGCGCGAACTGGGCGGCGACGCCGAGGGCGTGAAGCTGAGCGAACTGACAAGGCGGGCGGCGCAGACCTATGTCGGGCTCGAGGTCGATGGCGCTCTGGAGGAATGCCTGAATGCGGGCTGGATCGAGATGAGCGAGACCGACGAGGACGAGGAGCCGCGGGTGCGGCTGGCGAGCGAGCCGGCGGATCGGCCGGCCTGACTGCGCCGGGCTTTTATTTTGTCGTGAGGTCGAACCGGAAAAGTCTGCAACTTTTCCTGACCTCACTCTAGCTGATCGCGATCTCGCACCAGTGGCTGTAGGGCCGTTCGGGCGTGATGACGATGTTGGGGAAATGCGGGTTGTGGAGGGCGTCGGCAAAATTCTGGTCCTCGAGGCAGAGGCCGGAATTCTTGCCGTAATGGCGCCCGCCGAGGCCGGGGACCGGGCTGTCGGTCCATACGCCGTTATAGACCTGAAGGCCCGGCCGGTCGGTCCATAGCCGGAGGGTGAGCGCCTGGTCGGGGCCGGTGACGGTGGCGACGGGGCGCGAGAGATCGCGGCCATTGTCGAGGACGAGACCGATATCGTAGTCGACCGGGCGGCCATTGGCGTCGCGCATGGTGCGCGGGGTGCGCAGATCGTAGATGGTGCCGGCGGAAGGCAGGATGGCGCCGGTGGGGGCAAGATCGGCGCCGAGCTCGGTATAGGCGCTCGAATCGACCTGGATGGTGTGATCGAGCACGGTGTCGTCGAGGCCGAGGTTGAAATATTGATGCTGGACGAGGCTGACCGGGGTCGGGCGGTCTGTACGGGCGGTGAGCTCGAGGCGCAACCGATTGCCGCGTAGCTGGTAGAGCGCCTCGAAATGCACGTTCCCGGGATAGCCCATGGCGCCGTCGGGGCTGAAATGGGTGAAGCGGACGGCGTTGCGGGCGCTGTCGGGCTCGCCCTGCCAGACGAGGCGGCCAAGGCCCTCGACGCCGCCATGCAGATGCAGCCGGCGGCCGGGCACGTTGGGCGGCAGCTCGTAGGTGACGCCGTCGAGGGTGAAGCGCGAATCCTTGATGCGGTTGGCGACGCGGCCGGCGAGGGCGCCGAAATGGGCGTTGTTCTTCTCGTAACCCTCGATGCTGTCGAAGCCCAGCACCACGGAGCGCGGGCCGCCGGACAGGGGCACGCGCCAGTCGCGCACGGCGACGCCGAAGCCGATGATGTCGACCTCGGTACCGTTTTCAGAGGTGAGATGGAACTGGTCGACGCGCGCGCCGCCGAATTCGCCGAATGCCGAAGTCGTGATGGCCATGATGCGCCCTCTCTCCCCTGTGCGACCGGGCATGGCATAGCGGGCCGCCGGCGGCAAAGGCAAGGGGGCTTGACTTGCAGCGGTCCGGAACCGTCATTTCAGGCAAGGAGACATGCGATGGACGACAGGATCCGCCGCCGCGCGACCGTGCATGACGTGGCCCGCGAAGCCGGGGTGTCGCTGGCGACGGTCGACCGGGTGCTCAATGCAAGGCCGGGCGTGCGCAGCGAGACCATCGAACGGGTCGAGGCGGCGATCGCCGCGCTCGGGTTCACGCGCGACCTGTCGGCCTCGCTCCTGGCGCGGGCGCGCGATCTCGGCATCGCCTTCATCCTGCCGAGCCCGACCAATGCCTTCATGGGGAGCCTGGGCGAGGCGGTGGCGCGCCAGCACGGTCGCGCGGCGGCCGAAAGGGTGCGGCTCGAGATCGCGCATTTCCCGGCGCTCGATGCGGCGGCGCTGGCGGAAAAGCTCGATGCGCTCGATGAAGGCGATTGCGACTGCGCCGTGGTGGTGGCGACCGAGGACGAGCCGGTGCGCGCGGCCATCGAGCGGGCGAGCCGGCGCGGCATCGCCGTGGTGACGCTGGTCTCCGACCTGCCGGGCTCGGCGCGGCGGCATTTCGTCGGCATCGACAATCTGGCGGCAGGGCGCACGGCGGCGGCGCTGCTGGGGCGGTTCTGCCGCGCCGGCGAGATCGCGGTGATCGCCGGCTCGATGCATCTGCGCGACCATCGCGAGCGCTATGAGGGCTTTGCCGCGGAATTGCGCCGGCTGCGGCCCGAACTGGTGTTGCTCGACCCCATAGAAGGGTTCGAGAGCGATGCGCGCACGGGGGATGCGGCGCGAAACCTCTTGGCGGCGCATGGCGGACTGGCCGGGCTCTACAATCTCGGCGCCGGCAATGGCGGGCTGGTGGCGGCGCTGGGCGAGCTGGCGCCGGCGGCGCGGCCGCGCGTCGTGGCGCACGAACTGACCGAGGCGACACGGCGCGGGCTGGAAGACGAGCTGATCGACGTGATCATCGACCAGAATCCCGACCGCGAGGTGCAGGCGGCCATCGCCGCGGCGCGGCAGCTGGCGCTGGGCGGGGCGGGCCTCGGCGACACCCCGATCGAAATTGGGATTTTCCTTCGGACCAATCTGCGTTAAACGGGACGCAATGCCCGGCGAACCGGGCGTGGAGGAGCTTCCGGACCGCCTGGGTCCGGTTCTCGCAACAAGACAATCCGTCCCGCCGGAGAGCAATTCCGGGGTCTGGGCGCAGCAGGATGAGGTACGTACCTCGTGACTTATCTCGGCATCGATATCGGCACGTCGGGCGTCAAGGCCCTGCTCATTTCCGAAGACGGCAAGCCGCTGGGCGACGCGACGGCGGCGAGCCGCGAGCCGAACCGGCCGCAGCCGGGCTGGTCGGAACAGGACCCCGCCGACTGGTGGCGCGCGACCTGCGATGCGCTCGACGCGCTGAAGGCCAGCCATCCGGCGGAACTGGCCGCCGTCAGCGGCATCGGGCTGTCCGGGCACATGCATGGGGCGACGCTGCTCGATGGCGAGGACAAGGTGCTGCGCCCGGCGGTCCTGTGGAATGACGGGCGCTCGGCGGCGGAATGCGCCGAGATGGAAGCGGCGCTGCCCGAACTGCGCGCCATTGCCGGCAATATCGCCATGCCCGGCTTCACGGCGCCGAAAATCGCCTGGGTGCGCAAGAACGAGCCGGAGATCTTTGCCCGCCTCAAGCGCGTGCTGCTGCCCAAAGCCTATGTGCGGCTGCTGCTGACCGGGGAGGCGATCGAGGACATGTCGGACGCCGCCGGCACGCTGTGGCTCGATGTCGGCAAACGCGACTGGTCGGACGAATTGCTGGGCGTGACCGGGCTCGATCGCTCGCATATGCCGCGGCTTGCCGAGGGCACCGCGCCGGCGGGCGAACTGAAGCCGGACCTGGCCGCGCGCTGGGGCATGACTGGGCCGGTTGTGGTCGCGGGCGGGGCCGGCGACAACGCCGCGGCGGCCTGCGGCATCGGCGCGGTGCGGCCCGGCGAAGGGTTCGTGTCGCTCGGCACCTCGGGCGTGCTGTTCGTGTCGAACGCGAAATTCTCGCCCAATACCGACGGAGCCGTGCATGCCTTCTGCCACGCCCTGCCCGCCACCTGGCACCAGATGGGCGTCATCCTGTCGGCGACCGACAGCCTCAACTGGCTCGGGCACGTCACCGGCAAGAAACCGGCCGAGCTTTCCGACCTCGCCGAAAAGGATTTCGACGGCCCGGGCGAGGAAATCTTCCTGCCCTATCTGTCGGGCGAGCGCACGCCGCACAACGATGCGGCGGCACGGGGCAGCTTCGTGGGGCTGTCGCATCTGTCCGACCCGGCAAGGCTGGCGCAGGCGGTGATGGAGGGCGTGGCCTTCGCCTTTCGCGACTGCCAGCGCGTGCTGGCGGCGGCGGGCACCGAGACGGACCGGCTGTTCGCGGTGGGCGGCGGCTCGAAGTCCGAACTGTGGCTCAGGATCATCGCCGCCAATCTCGGCACCGAGATCGCCCTGCCCGAGGACGGCGATTATGGCGGCGCGCTGGGCGCGGCACGGCTGGGGCTGTGCGCGGCGACCGGGGCCGATCCGCTCGACGTGATGCAGGCGCCGCCGGTCAAATCCGTCATCGCCCCCGAACCCGGCCTCGCCGAGGCCTATGACCCCATCTATCGGCGCTATCGCGCCCTTTATCGCGCAATCGAGGAGACAAGGACGTGAGCGATTTCTTCAAGGGACTGGAACAGGTCCGCTACGAAGGCCCGGACAGCAAAAACCCGCTGGCCTATCGGCACTACAACAAGGACGAGATCGTCGCCGGCAAGCGCATGGAAGACCATATCCGTCCGGCCATCGCCTATTGGCACAGCTTTGCCTGGGAAGGCGGCGACCCGTTCGGCGGGCGCACCTTCGAGAGGCCCTGGTTCGGCGAGTCCATGGACCATGCGAGGCTGAAGGCCGAGGTGGCCTTCGAGCTGTTCGACCTGCTGGATGCGCCCTTCTTCTGCTTCCACGACCGCGACATCGCCCCGGAAGGCGCAACGCTCGCCGAATCCAACCGCAATGTGCGCGAGATCGCCGATATCTTCGCCAAGAAGATGGAGACGAGCCGCACCAGGCTGCTGTGGGGCACGGCCAATATGTTCTCCAACCGGCGCTTCATGTCGGGCGCGGCCACCAATCCGGACCCGGACGTGTTCGCCTATGCGGCGGCGCAGGTGAAGAACGTGCTCGAGATCACCCATGAGCTCGGCGGCGCCAATTACGTGCTGTGGGGCGGCCGCGAGGGCTATGAGACGCTGCTCAACACCGACCTGAAGCAGGAAGCCGACCAGATGGGGCGGTTCCTCAACCTGGTGGTGGAGCATGCCGACAAGATCGGCTTCAAGGGCACGATCCTGATCGAACCCAAGCCGCAGGAGCCGACCAAGCACCAATACGACTACGACGTCGCCACCGTTTACGGCTTTCTTGCGCGCTATGGGCTGGAAAAGCGGGTGAAGTGCAATATCGAGGTCGGGCACGCCTTCCTCGCCGGGCACAGCTTCGAGCACGAGCTGGCGCTGGCCTCCTCGCTCGGCGTGCTCGGCTCGGTCGACGCCAACCGCAACGACCTGCAATCGGGCTGGGACACCGACCAGTTCCCCAACGATCCGCGCGAGATGGCGCTGGCCTTCTATTACATCCTCAAGCAGGGCGGGCTGGGCAATGGCGGCTTCAACTTCGACGCCAAGCTGCGCCGCCAGTCGCTCGATGCGGCGGACCTGCTCTATGGGCATATCGGCGGGCTCGACACGCTGGCGCGCGGGCTGAAGGCCGCGGCGGCGCTGATCGAGGACGGCGAGTTCGACCGGTTCCGCCAGGAGCGCTATGCCGGCTGGGACGGCGTCGAGGCGCAGGCCATGCTGTCCGGCAAGCGCTCGCTGGAAGAGATCGCGGCGCGCGTCGAGGCCGAGAACATCGACCCGCAGCCGCGCTCGGGCCGGCAGGAATATCTCGAAAACCTCGTCAACCGGCACGTCTGACGGATCACGGCCCTGGTTGTTTTTCCCGTTGCCACAGGGTAACCAGTTGGTGATAAAGACAATCAGGGCCTGACAAGGCGGGATCACCCGCCGGCGGCCACCGAGGAGACCAGACACAGACCACCGACCAAGACCACCGACCAAGACACGCTGCCGGGAACTGGGAGGAGAACGGTGAGCCTGCTCGAACTGCACGGGGTCGGCAAGGAATTCGGAGCCATCCGCGCCTTGCACGATGTCAGCTTTTCCATCGCGCCCGGCGAGGTCGTCGGGCTGATGGGCGATAACGGGGCGGGCAAGTCCACCCTGGTCAAGATCATGTCCGGCATCTACCAGCCGAGCGCGGGGCATTTGAACTTCGACGGCAAGCGGATCACCATCGGCTCGCCGGGGGAGGCGCGGCGGCTGGGCATCGAGACGGTCTATCAGGACCTGGCGCTGGCCGACAATCTGACGGCGGCCGAGAACATCTTTCTCGGGCGCGAGATGAAGGCGCATTTCGGCCCGTTCCGCATCCTGCGCCACCGCGCCATGAACCGGCGGGCGGCCGAACTGTTCGCCGAATTGAAATCCGAGACACGGGCCGACGATCTGGTGCGCCAGATGTCGGGCGGGCAGCGCCAGGCGGTGGCGATCGCGCGCACGCGGCTGGCCGATGCGCGGCTGATCCTGATGGACGAGCCAACAGCGGCGATCTCGGTGCGGCAGGTGGCGGAGGTGCTGAGCCTGATCCAGCGGCTCAAGGAAGCCGGCATCGCCGTGCTGCTGATCTCGCACCGCATGCCGGACGTGTTCGCGGTGTGCGAGCGGGTGATCGTCATGCGGCGCGGCACCAAGGTGGCCGACAAGCCGATCGCAAGCTCTTCGCCCGAAGAGGTGACGGCGCTGATCACCGGCGCGAAGGAAGCAGCGTAGATGGCGACGGACACGATTCAGGGCTTTTCCAACGTCAGGCGCAAGCGCTTCTGGCAGCGCGGGTTCCTCGCCAGCCAGTCGGCCTATGTGCTGGTGGCGCTGGTCGTGCTGGTGGTGGTGATGGCGCTGCTGTCGCCCAATTTCCTGACGCCGGGGAACGTCGCCAACATCACGCGCAATTTCTCCTTCATCGCCATCGCGACTTTGGGCATGACGCTGGTGATCATCACCGGGGGGATTGACCTGTCGGTCGGCTCGACCATGGCGCTGTCGGCGACGGTGACCTCGCTGGTGCTCGGGGCGCTGGCGGGGGCGTCCTTCGCGCTATTCCCCGGCAGCTCGCTGCTGATCGCGGTGCTGGCGGGGCTGGGGGTGGCGGCGCTGATCGGGCTGGGGAACGGGATCGCGGTGGCCAAGCTCAAGCTGAGCGCGTTCGTCACGACGCTGGGCTCGCTGTCGATCGTGCGCGGGCTGACCTATGTGGCGACGCAAGGGCGCGGCGCGGCGCCGGCGGGGCCGGACCGGGAGCTGTTCATCGCCCTGACCTCGGGGCGGCTGTTCGACACCGTGCCGGTCAGCTTCGTCTATCTCGTCGTCATCGCCGGCATCATGTGGCTGGCGCTGCACCACACGGCCTGGGGGCGGCACGTCTTCGCCATAGGCGGCAACGAATCCGCCGGGCAGCTGACGGGGGTGCCGGTCGATCGGGTGAAAATCTCGGTCTATGTGCTGTGCTCGCTGGCGGCGGGGTTCAACGGCATCATCATCTCGGGCTGGCTCGGCTCGGCGCCCGCCAATCTGGCGCAGGCCTATGAGCTGACCATCATCGCCGCCGCCGTCATCGGGGGCGCCAACCTCGCCGGCGGGGTCGGCGGGGCGGCGGGGGCGATCATCGGGTGCGTCTTGATCGAGGTGATCCGCAACGGGCTGGTGCTGGCCCGGGTCGACCCCTACTGGCAGCAGACGCTGGTCGGATGCATCATCGTCGCGGCGGTGCTGGTCGACCGTTTGAGATCGCTGCGCAGCGGCTGAACCGCTGCCGGTGGGCCGGAAAACGGATGGTCCGTTCCCGGCAGCGCCCGGAAGGTTCCGGGCTTCGAGGAGGAGCAGTATGAAACTCGTAAACACCCTGTGCATCGGGCTGTTGGCAGGATCGGCGCTCGCCATGCCGGTTATGGCCCAGGACAGCTATACCTTCGCCGTGGTGCCCAAGGCGATGAACAACCCGTTCTTCGATCTCGCGCGCGACGGCTGCGAGGCGCGGGCGGCGGAGCTGGGCAACGTCACCTGCCTTTATATCGGGCCGGTCGAGCACGAGCCGGCGACGCAGTCGCAGATCATCGAGGACCTGATCACCCAGGGCGTCGACGGGCTGGCCATCTCGGTGGCCGACACCGCCGCCGCGACCACGGTGATCAACCGCGCCGTCGAGGCGGGCATCGCCGTGATCACCTTCGACAGCGACGCCCCGGACAGCCAGCGCAGCGCCTATGTCGGCACCAACAACTACGATTTCGGCGTGGCGCTGGGCGAAGTGCTGCTGGAGATCAAGCCCGATGGCGGCAGCTACGGCATGATCTCGGGGGGGGCGGCGGCACCGAACCTCGCCGAGCGCGTCGACGGCGTGCGAGCGGCGCTGGAAGGCTCGGACTGGACGGAGGTGCCCGGCTCGCCGACCTTCTCCAATGACGACGTGGCGCTCGCCGTGCAGCAGGCGGCGGATCTCAAATCGGCAAATCCCGATATCGGCGCCATCGTGCCGGTGGGCGGCTGGCCGATGTTCGCGCCGGACGGGTGGCGAAACTTCGTCGACCAGTTCCGCGCCGAAGTCGATTCCAAGGCGCTGGCGCTGGTGGTGGCGGATACGCTGCCGGTGCAGCTCGAGCTGCTCTCGGAGGGCTATGCGCATGGGCTCGTCGGCCAGCGGCCCTATGAAATGGGCGAGGTGGCGATGGATACGCTGCTCGCCGTCGTCAATGGCGAGAGCGTCGACGAGATCATCTTCACCGGCGTCGACCGCGTCACCGCCGACAATGTCGCCGAGTTCATGAACTAGAATCCCGGCACTATGAACGAAGCAGCCGCCGGTCGTTCAGGCCGGCGGCTTTTCACTGGAAGAGAGACCATGCCCCGCCTGACCAATCCCATCCTGCCCGGCTTCAATCCCGACCCTTCGATCTGCCGGGTGGGGGAGGATTACTATATCGCCACCTCGACCTTCGAATGGTTCCCCGGCGTGCAGATCCACCATTCGCGCGACCTCGCCAACTGGGCGCTGATCACGCGGCCGCTGAACCGGGCCAGCCAGCTCGACATGCGCGGCGATCCGGATTCGTGCGGGGTGTGGGCGCCGTGCCTGACCCATGACGGGGAGCGGTTCTGGCTGGTCTATACCGACGTCAAGCGCAAGGACGGCAACTTCAAGGACGCGCATAACTATATCGTCCATTCCGAGACCATAGAGGGGCCGTGGTCGGACCCGATCTATGCCAATTCCTCCGGCTTCGACCCCTCGCTGTTCCATGACGATGACGGGCGCAAATGGTTCGTCAACATGCTGTGGGACCATCGCGCGCGGCCGCTGCGGTTCGCCGGCATCGCGCTGCAGGAATTCGATCCCGCCAGCGAGCGGCTGGTGGGACCGGTGCGCAATGTCTATCAGGGCACCGAGCTCAAGCTGGTCGAGGGGCCGCATCTTTACAAGCGCAACGGGTGGTATCACCTGATGGTCGCCGAGGGCGGCACGGCCTATCAGCATGCGGCGACCATGGCGCGCTCGCGCGACATATGGGGGCCCTACGAGACGCATCCGGACAAGCATGTGCTGACCGCGAAGGACGCGCCTTTCGCCGCGCTGCAACGCGCGGGGCATGCCGACATCGTCGATACGCCGGACGGGAAAACCTATCTCGTCCATCTCGCCGGACGGCCGGTGGGGCAGGAGCGGCGCTGCGTATTGGGGCGCGAGACGGCGTTGCAGGAATGCGTGTGGGGGCCGGACGACTGGCTCTATGTCAAGGGCGGGCCGGTGCCGTCGCTGCATGTCGAGGTGCCGGGCACGCGCGACGATGCCCCCTACTGGGCCGAGCGGCGCTACGATTTCGCCGACGGGCTCGACATCGACTTCCAGTGGCTGCGCACCCCCGAGACCGAGCGCATCTTCGCGCTCGAGGACGGCAAACTGGTGCTGATCGGCGGGGAATCCATCGGCTCGTGGTTCGAGCAGGCGCTGGTGGCGCGCCGGCAGACGCATTTTTCCTACGATGCCGAGACAGTGGTCGATTTCGCGCCCACGGACGAGCGCACAATGGCCGGGCTGATCGCCTATTACAGCCGCTACAACTTTTTCTACCTTGCGGTGACCGCGCATTCGGACGGGCAGCGCGAGCTGCTGATCATGAGCTCGGAGGCGAGCTTTCCCAATGGCGAGCTGCG
>JAEWHZ010000084.1 GCA_023387585.1 Pseudomonadota bacterium | reverse complement strand
TGCAGGACGCGCGCGATTTCGGCGGCTTCAACAAGACCTATGCCGAGTATTTCTCCACCAACCCGCCGGCGCGCTCGACCGCCGAGAGCCGGCTGATGATCGACATCAAGGTCGAGATCGAGGCCATCGCCTACAAGCCGCTGGGCTGATCCGGAGCGGCTCCTGCTCCGATAGAACCGGAGCAGGAGCCCAATTTTGATTTGTCGCGTTTCCGAACCGGAAACGCCCTGGCAGGCTCGACATGCGCATCTTCACCGCCTCGCTGGCGACCGAGACCAACACCTTCTCGCCGGTCCCCACGGACCGGGCATCGTTCGAGGCGGCCTTCTATGCCGGGCCGGGGGAGCATCCGGACACGCCGACCCTGTGTTCGTCCCCCGTCCTGGTTCTGCGCCGGCGCGCGGCGGACAAAGGGCTGACGGTGATCGAGGGCAGCGCGAGCTGGGCGGAGCCGGCCGGGCTGATCCGGCGCGAAGCCTATGAGGGGCTGCGCGACGAGATTCTCGACCAGTTGCGCGAGGCCATGCCGGTCGACGGCGTGATCCTGGGGCTGCACGGGGCCATGGTGGCGCAGGGCTATGACGATCCGGAAGGCGACCTGCTCGAGCGGGTGCGCGCGATCGTCGGGCCGGACGTGTTCGTTTCGGCCGAGTTCGACCCGCACAGTCATCTGACGGAAAAGCGCGTCGCCCAGCTCGATTTTTGCGCAGCCTTCCTCGAATTCCCGCATACCGATTTCTACGAGCGCGGCGAGCATGTCGTCGACGTCAGCCTCAAGGCGCTGCGCGGCGCGGTGAAGCCGGTGATGAGCGTGTTCGACTGCGCCATGATCGGCATCTACCCCACCAGCCAGGAGCCGATGCGCAGCTTCGTCGACCGCATCCGCGCCCGCGAGGGCCGCGACGGGGTGCTGTCGATCTCGGTGATCCACGGTTTCATGGCCGGCGACGTACCGGAAATGGGCACGCGCATCCTGGTGGTCACCGATAACGACGCCGAACAGGGCGCGCGGATCGCGCGCGAACTGGGCGAGGAATTGTATCGCCTGCGCGGGCGGACGGCGATGCCGATCCTCGACTATCGCCGGGGCGTGGCCGAGGTGAAGGCGCGGGCCGGAGGCGGCGGCAAGCCGATCACCATCGCCGATGTGTGGGACAATCCCGGCGGCGGCTGCGCCGGCGACGGCACGCATGTGCTGGCCGAGCTGATCGCGGCGGGCGTCACCAATCTCGGGGTCGCGACCATCTGGGACCCGGTGGCGGTGACCTTCTGCCATGCGGCGGGGCTGGGAGCGAAGCTGGCGCTGCGCGTCGGCGGCAAGGCGAGCCGCGAGGCCGGAATGCCGCTCGATCTCGACGTCGAGGTGACGCATCTCGCCGATCCGGGCTCGCAGACCTTCCGCGCCTCGCATGTGACGCTGGGCCGGGCGGCGACGGTGCGCATCGCCGGCACCGAGATCGACATCGTCCTGATCACCAGCCGCACCCAGACCTATGAGCCGACGGTGTTCTCCAATATGGGCGTCGACTTCGCGGCCAAGGACGTGCTGCTGATCAAGTCGACCAACCATTTTTTCGCCGGCTTCGCGCCGGTTTCGGCCGAGATCGTCTATGTGGCCGCGCCCTCCTCCTATCCGATCAATCCGGCCGAAACGGATTACCGCAAGATGCGGCGGGCGATCTGGCCGCGGGTGCCCGACCCGCTGGGACTCGGGGAACCGGGGTGATTTTTGGGCCTCGGAGAAATCCGGGGCCTTTTTATTTGACGGCGCCGAGCGCGAGGCCGCGCACCATGTAGCGTTGCAGCCAGGCGAAGACGATGGCGACCGGCAGGGTGGCGACGAAGGCGGCGGCCATGACGTGGTGCCATTCGACCGTGTAGCGGCCGGCAACCAGCGAGAACACCTGGATCGGCAATGTATAGCTGTCCTGGGTGCGCAGCATGGTCAGCGCGATGACGAACTCGTTCCAGCCATTGATGAAGGCGAAGATGGCGGTGACGACGATGGCCGGCACGGCGAGCGGCAGGAAGACCCTGACCAGCGCCTGCCAGGCACTGGCGCCCTCGATCCAGGCGGCTTCCTCGAGATCGCGCGGGATGGTCGAGAAATAGGATTGCAGCATCCATACCGAGAAGGCGATGGAGAAGGCGGCATAGACGAAGACGACGGAATTGATGTTGTCGATCAGCCCCAGCCACACGACGAGCCGGAACAGGCCGATGACCAGGACGATCGGGCTGAGCATCTGGCTGACCAGCAGGAATTGCTGGAAGAAGCCGCGCCCGGCGAAGCGATAGCGGCTCATGGCATAGGCGGCGGGAATCGAGACGATCAGCGCCAGGACGGTCGACAGGATGGCGGTGTAGAGCGAGTTCCACAGCGCCCGGCCGAAGCCGGTGGCGTTCCACATGGTGATGAAATTGTCCCAGCGGAACTCGCTGGGCCACCAGGTGGGGCGCAGCACCTCGCTGGGCGGCTTGACCGCGGTGATGATCATCACCGCGAAGGGAAAGAGCACCAGGACGACCATGGGGCTGAGCAGCGCCCAGCAGACGAGGGTGCGACGCCATTTGCGGGAAATCTTCATGCCTCGCGCTCCTGCATGGCCAGCCGGACATAGATGAGCGTGAAAATCAAAAGCAGCACGAACATCATCACCGACAGCGCCGCCGCATCGTCGAGCCGGCCGAAGCGGAAGCCGAGCTTGTAGAGATAGGTGACGAGGATGTCGGTGGAGTTGGCGGGCCCGCCCTGGGTGGTCACCCAGATGATGGGGAAGGAGTTGAACACATAGATGGTGTTCATGACCACGGCGATGTTGATGAAGGGGCGCAGCAGCGGCAGCGTGATCTCGCGAAAGATCTGCCAGCCATTGGCGCCCTCGAGGCGCGCTGCCTCGTAGAGATCGTCGGGGATGGAGGACAGGCCGCCCAGGAAGATGGTGACGGTGAAGGGGATCGACACCAGGATGCCGATCATGATCTGCATGGGAAAGGCGGTGCCGGCCTGCGCCAGCCACTGGATGTTCTGGCCGATGATGCCGAGCCCGCGCAGAGCGGAATTGAGCAGGCCGCTTTCCCCGTTCAGCGCCCAGGTCCACACGATGGCGGTCATGGTGAGCGACACGGCCCAGGGCAGCATGACGATGACGCGGGCGACGCCGCGACCGTAGAAATCCTCGTTCAGGATCAGCGCCACCGGCAGGCCGAACGCGATGACGCCGATGACGATGCCGAAGGTCCAGATGGCGGTGCGCCCCAGCGAGGCGAGAAAATCGGGGTCGCGCAGGATGGTGATGAAATTGTCGAGCCCGACGAAGCCACGCAGCTGGCCGAAGCGGTTGACGTCGGAGGTGGCGATATTGCCCAGCTCCCAGAGCGGCCACAGAATGATGAAACCCGCCAGCAGGAAGCCGGGGGCGATCAGCACATAGGGGTTCACCAGGACGGATTTTTTCATCGGGCCTCGCAGGCGGCGAAGGAAAACCCCCGGCGCGACGGGCGCCGGGGGCGGGTTCGGTTACTGGCCGAGAATGGCGTCGATCTGGGACGCGGCGTTGTCCAGCGTCGGCTCGATCTCGCCATCGCCCAGATAGATGGTCTGGAGCGCGTTGGAGGTGATGGCCGCGATTTCCTCCCAGCCCGGGATGACGGGCGCGAAGCGCGCATCGGGCAGCAGGGCGGTGAACTGGCTCAGATCGGCATTGTCCGCGAAGAGCGGATCCTCGGCCTGGGCCGACAGCACCGGCAGGAAGCCCTCGTTCTGGTCGAACTGGGTACGCAATTCGTTCGAGAAGATGAAGTCGAGGAACTGGGCGGCCAGCTCCTTGTTCTGCGAATTCTCGAACAGGATGATGGAATCGGTGACGCCGTAGGTGCCGCGCTCGCCGTCCGGACCGGCCGGGATGGCGGCGACTTCATAGTTGAGGTCGGGCACTTCGCTGGCGATCTGGGTCGACAGGAAGGGCGCGGTGATCATCATGCCGACGCGACCCTGCTTGAACAGGTTCTGCACGTCCTCGCGCGAGTTCGAGGTGGCGCCGGGCTGGGTGAGACCCTCGTCGAGCAGCGACTTGTAGAGCGCGGCGGCCTGATAGCCAGCCTCGGTATCGAGCCCGGAGGTGCCGTCCTCGTCGATCAGATCGCCGCCGAAGGACCAGAAGGCGTAGTAGAAATAGACGTCGGTCTCGATCTCGGCGGCCTGCAGGCCATAGCCATAGACGTCGTCGCCGAGCGCCGAGATGGCGGCGGCGGCGGCGCGCAGCTCTTCCCAGTTCTCGGGCGCGGCTTCGACGCCAGCCTCGGTCAGCAGATCGGTGTTGACATACATGGCGCGCGCCGAGGCGGCGATCGGCAGGCCGTAGGTGGCGCCGTCCATGACGGACGGCTCGAGGAAGGCCGGCACGAAGCGGTCGAACGTCTCCTGGGCGACCAGATCGTCGAGCGGAGCGGCGATGCCTTCGGAGACGAAGTCGATCAGCCAGCGCGTGCCGATGATCGACATGTCGGCATTGGCGCCGGCGGAGATGTCGGTGGTCAGCTTCTGCAACAGGTTGTCCCAGGGCACGACCTCGATGACGACGTCGACCCCGTCATGCTCCGCCTCGAAGGCGGCGGCGGCTTCTTCGAAATAGGGCCCGGTGAGCGAGGAATATTCGGCGATGGTGACGCGCAGCGTCTGGGCATTGGCGGCACCGGCCAGCACCAGGGTCGCGGCGCCGGCCAGAGCGGCAAGCTTGAGTGTCTTCAGTGACATTGATGTCTCCCTCCATAGGTCCCGACCGGCATCAATACGGCAGGGCCTTGCAGCCACGATTGCAAATGTCGGTTTTTTACACAAGAGGTTCCTTATCCTCTAAATGCAGGCAATCGTGTTGATTTCTTTCATCGGCGCTGACAGGGTATGCAGGATTTCGTCCGATGGCGGCGCGGGAACATGCTGGACTTCAAAGGCAAGCGCATCGTGATCACCGGCGCCGCCGGCGGCGTGGGCCGTGCGCTGTGCGCGCGGTTTTCCGCGCTCGGCGGCACGGTGGTGGCGCTCGACATCGACGAAAAGGCGCTCGCCCCGCTGGCGGCGGCCGAACGGATCGCGGTCGACCTGAC
>JAEWHZ010000069.1 GCA_023387585.1 Pseudomonadota bacterium | reverse complement strand
GGTGACGATGCCCAGATTGAGCGCCTTGGTGCCGGCCAGCGCCGCCTTTTCGGAAGGCGAGCAGGCGGCGAAGCCGTGGGCGAGGTTGCCGCAGCTCAGGGCGGCGCGATGGACGCCGGCCTGGCGGGCAGCCTCGATACGCTCGAGATAGTCGCGCCGGCTGTCGCGGCTGCGCGCGGCGATGCGCTCGGTGACGTCCTTAATGGCCTGGCGGACGGACATAAGTCTCCTTTCGGCCGCCGGGCGCGTGTCACCGCACCTGCGGCGTGGTGTTCGGGCCTGGTCCGGCCCGCGAGCGCGCTTCGGGCAAATATGGGAACCGGTTTCGCGGTTCGGAAGCGCGACGATGGAATCAGCGTCGGGGAACGGTCGGGCCGGCCGATTGGGGGCCGGTCCGGGCGTTCAGGGACACCAATATATGCTCAGCTTCACGTCGGCGCGCAACACGGCGCGCACGGGCATGGCCGCCGCCGGGCCGTCGCCCAGCGCCTTATCCAGCACTTGGGCCTTGTCCTCGCCCTCGATATGCAGGATCAGCAGCTCGGTTTCGAGGAGCCGCTTGAGCGTGAAGGTCACGCGCGGCTCGCCGGCGCCCGGGGCGCGCATCGCCACCAGCGTGCCGTCGCCTTCGAGCGCCGCATCGAGCGCGTCCCCGCCGGGAAAGAACGAGGCCGTGTGCCCGTCCGTGCCCATGCCGAGGATCACGGCGGCGAAGGGCTGCGGCAGGTCCTCGAGCCCCTGTTCGGCGCGGGCTATCGCTTCGTCATCCGGCTCCGGCCCGCCGGCATAAAGCGGCAGGAAACGCGCCGAGGCGGCCGGTCCCTGCAACAGCTTCTCGTTGACCAGCAGGGCGTTGGAGCGCTTGTTGAGCTCGTCCACCCAGCGTTCGTCGACCAGCGTCACCACCACTTTCGACCAGTCGACATCGCTGCGCCGGCCGAGCACGGCGAACAGCTTGGCCGGCGTCGAGCCGCCCGACACGGCGAGCGAGGCCGTGCCGCGTTCGGCGATGGCGGCGTTCAGCCTTTCGGCGATGGTCTCGGCCAGCGTGCGGGCCAGGGTCGCGCCGTCCGCGAAGCTCTTGCGTTCGATCTCGGCCAATTCAGTCCTCGTCCTCATACCAGGTGCGCCCGTCGCGCTCGATCAGGGCGATGGCCCCACTCGGCCCCCATGTGCCAGCCGAATAGGGCTGCGGCGGCTCGTCGGCGCGGCTCCAGGCATCGCGGATCGGGTCGATCCAGCTCCAGGCGGCCTCGAGCTCGTCGCGGCGCATGAACAGGGTCTGGTTGCCGCGGATCACGTCGAGCAGCAGCCGTTCATAGGCTTCCGGCGTGCGCTCGGCGAAGGTCTGGGCGAAGCTCAAATTCAGCGGCACCTCGCGCAGGCGCATGCCGCCCGGGCCGGGGTCCTTGATCATCATCAGCAGCTTCACGCCCTCGTCGGGCTGCAGGCGGATCACCAGCTTGTTGGCGCGCGGCGCGCCCTCGGCATGGTCGAAGATCGAATGCGGGATCGGCTTGAACTGGATGCAGATTTCCGACACCCGCCGCGCCATGCGCTTGCCGGTGCGCAGATAGAAGGGCACGCCGGCCCAGCGCCAGTTCTCGATCTCGGCCTTGAGCGCGACGAAGGTCTCGGTGCGGCTGCCGCGCTTGTCCTCGGGCAACTCGTCCTGATAGCCGGCGACCGAAGTGGTCTCCGACGACACGCCGCGATACTGCCCGCGCACGGAATTGCGCGCCACGTCGCCATTGGCGATCGGCCGGAGCGAGCGCAGCACCTTGAGCTTCTCGTCGCGCAGCGCATTCGCGTCGTCCGAGGCCGGCGGCTCCATGGCGACGAGGCACAGGAGCTGGAGCATGTGGTTCTGGACCATGTCCCGCAGCGCGCCCGATTCCTCGTAATAGCCGCGCGTGCCGGCCCCGACGCTCTCGGCGACGGTGAGCTGCACATGGTCGATATGGGTCGAGTTCCACACCGGCTCGAACAGGGTGTTGGCGAAGCGCAGCGCCAACAGGTTCTGCACCGTCTCTTTCCCGAGGTAATGGTCGATGCGATAGACCTGATCCTCCTTGAAGATCCTGGCCACCCCGTCATTGATCTCGACCGAGGAGGCGAGGTCGTGCCCGAGCGGCTTTTCGATCACCACGCGCGCATCGCGCCGATAGTACTTCTTCCTGGCCAGGAATTCGGCGATGGGCGCGAACAGGTCCGGCGCCACAGCCAGATAGAAGGCGCGCACCACCTTGGGGTCGTCGCGCAGATGCCCGCCCAGATCGCCCGCCTCGTCCGGCTTCGACACGTCGACCGGCACATAGGCGAAGATCTTCACGAAGCGCTCGATCACCTCGGGGTCGTGATATTCCGGCTCGACGAAATTCGCGATCGCCTCGCGCGCCGCGTTCTGGAAATCGGTGTCGGACAGTTTCGAGCGCGAGGCGCCGATGATGCGCGACTGCGCGTCGAACTGGCCGTCCTTGAAGCGGTGATAGAGCGCGGGGATCAGTTTGCGCTTGGTCAGGTCGCCGGTGGCGCCGAACACGACGTAATCGAAGGGCTGGACCGGGATGATGCGGCTGGACAAGTGGCGGGGTCCCTCAGTTGGACGCGAAATTCTGTCTGGCGAGGATCACCGCGCCATGCAGCGGTTCGTACTTGGGCAGGGCGACGAAGTCACCATGGCGCTCGCGCAAAATGTCGAACAGGCGCAGGCCGAGCCCGCCGGTGATCGCCATCACCTTCGCCCCGTGCGATCTGAACCAACGCACATAGGTGTCGATGTATCCCAATTCGATCTCGAGCAGCTCGCGCGCCACCGGATCGTTTGTCTCGAGATGCTCGAAGAACAGCGGCATCAATTTGCCGAACTCGCCCGGCGCGCGCCCGATCAGCGCGTCGTCGCACCCCTCGGTGCCGTCGCGGCTGATCAGCTTGAGGTCCATCTGCGTCGCGAAGGCCCAGTTCATCACCGCCTGGTTGTTCCCCCCGAGCGCCGCCACCACCGCCCTGGTCAGCGGCGAAGCCGGCCGCAGCCCGTCCTCGGCCTCGACGGCGTGGCGCACCAGCTCGCGCCCGAGAATGGCGCCCGACATCTGGTCGCCGATATGGAAGCCCCAGCCGCCGGCCTGATAGCGCTTGCCGTCAACGATCGCCATGGCGGCCGAGCCGGTGCCGATGATCACCACCCCGCCATCCTCGCCGCCCAGCGCGCCGGCATGGGCGATGTCGATGTCGTCATAGACCCTGACGCCCGCGAAGGGCCAGTCGCGCGCGGCAAACCCGTCGCGCGCCGAATCCATGCGCCCGCCCGCCATGCCGAAACAGGCATAGGTGCTGGCCGTCTCGGCGAAATCGATCCCCGCCTCGGCGAACACCGCCCGCGCGCCCTCGGTGATGGCGCGATAGGCCGGCTCGCCGGCGTCGATCTGCAGGTTGGAGCGGCCCGAGCGCACCTCGGCCAGCGGGTTCAGCCCTTCGTCGGCGAGGCGGATGCGGCAATTGGTGCCGCCGCCATCGACTCCGAGATAATATGTGGCCAAGTCAGCGCCTCCTCGATCGTTCCCGGTGCCGGAAACGTTCTCGCCGGGCCGGCGCGGCCTCGCGGTCGGACCGGGGCGGTTCGGGCCCGCCGGGCCTTATAGGAGGCGGACCATAATTGGAAAGCCACCCGTCCGAAAGTAGGATAGGCAGCAAAATTCGCCCCA
>JAEWHZ010000027.1 GCA_023387585.1 Pseudomonadota bacterium | reverse complement strand
ACGCACACACCAACCGGGCGCCCTTCGTCTATCGGTTAGGATGCCACCCTTTCACGGTGGAGAGAGGGGTTCGATTCCCCTAGGGCGTACCAGCTTGCGCTGGCCTGGAAAGTGCCTATGTTGACGTACATATGAGTTAAGCTGGTAATCCGGCTTCCGCGCCCATCGTCTAGCGGTTAGGACGGCGCCCTCTCACGGCGCAAACAGGGGTTCGATTCCCCTTGGGCGTACCACTCCTTTTCCCTAGATCGGCTTTCGCTTCACGCCCCTGCCCCTCCGGGCGGCGCCCCTCACGCGCGGTCGCGTGAAGGGCTCGCGGCTTCAGGCGCGATAACCGCTCTCGGCGGCGATTTCGGCGATGGAACGCGCGCAGACCTCGACGGCTCGATCCAGCTCGGCCCGCGTCGCGATCAGCGGCGGGGCCATTTCGAGGGAGGTGCCGATGGCACTGGCAAGCACCCCGTGCGATCGCATCCGGGCCACGATCCGCCGCACCGTGTCGTCCGCGAAGGGCTGTTTCGTGCTCTTATCGGCAGAGAACTCCACCGCGTGCCAGTGGCCGATGCCTCGGACATCGCCCACGATCGGCGAATCCTTCAGCGCATCCCTCAGAGCGGCAAGGAAATGGACGCCGTTCTCGCGCGCCCGGTCGATCAGGCCTTCGCGTTCCTTGATCCGGATTGCGGCATAGCCGGCGGCACAGCTCGTCGCATGACCGCTGAAGGTGTGGATGTGCCGGAAATACGGGGTTCCATTGGCGACCGCATCGGTGGCGATGACGGCGCCGAGCGGGGCATAGCCGCCGCTCAGCGCCTTGGCGCAGGTCACGATGTCGGGTTCGATGCCCAGCGCTTCGTGAGCGAACCAGGAGCCCGTGCGCCCAAACCCCGTAATCACCTCGTCGGCGATGAGCAGCACGCCATAGCGGCGGCAGACTTCCTGCACGGCCGGCCAGTAGTTCGATGTCGGCACCTGCACGCCGTTCACCTGCATGATCGGCTCGCCGATGAACGCAGCGACATGATCCGGCCCTTCCAGCAGGATCTGCCGTTCAAGGTGTCGCACGCAGGCTTCGGCGAAGGCCTCGTCCTCCATGCCATAGACGTTGCGATACCGGGTCGGTCCCGCGACGAAGCTGTGGCCCGGCACGCGGGGGTCCGGAACTTCACGAACCGGCAGCCAGTCGGTCACCGACAGCGCCCCCATGGTCGAGCCATGATAGGCACCCCAGCGCGAAATCGTCTTGTAGGCGCGCGGCTTGGGTCCGGCCTGCTGATATTGGCGGGCAAGCTTCAGGGCGGTTTCCACCGCTTCCGAACCGCCGCTGACGAACATGCATCTGTTGAGATTTCCCGGCGCCAGCTCCGCCAGCTTGGTCGCGAGCTGGATCGTGGGCGGGGTCAGCAGAGCTCCCGTCCCCACGTAGTGAACAGTGCGAGCCTGCTCGTACATGGCACGCGCGACTTCTTCGTTGCCATAGCCCAGCGAAGCGGCGCGCGTATGCGTGCTCATCATGTCGAGGAACACGCGACCGTCCGCGTCGGTCAGTTCGCATCCGCTGCCGCTGACATAGATTGTCGAAGCATCGTCCACAATCTCGGAGGCAGGCGTCATGGGCAGGATACAGTGTTCTGCCGCGTCACGAGCCAGCTCGCTGCGGTTCGGAATGGAGTATTCAGCAGAATTTGCCATGTCTGTTTTTCTTCGCTGGATCTATGAGGCCGTCGGCTTGCTACCGAAATTGTTTCGGTCTGCCATCTCCGCGCTGGAAAGGCCAGCCTGTTCTACCTTCATGCATTATTTCTCCCGCTCGAGCGCCTTTTCACCAGCGGACGCCCACGTCCCCGCCTTGTCAGTCGTCATACAAAATAGTAGTTGTGGCTCTCGGAGCGCCCGGTCAATGCCGGTTCCCCGGTCACGCTCCATCCCAAAAGTGGCCGTGCTTTCGAACCGTGAAAGTCGCCCACATTCGCTGAAAGCGGTCGAGGACCTGAGGAGGAGTTATGAAGCTCGTCGACGTGAAGGTGCGCCAATTCTGGCACACGACACATACGCAGAACGATAGCGATGGCCACACCCATCCCGGTCCGGCGCGCAGGGTCAAGAAGACCCTGTTCACGCTGATCGCCGATGACGGCACCGAGGGGCACGCGCTGACATCATACGAGCTCGTGCGGCCCTATCTGGTCGAGAAATACCTGAAGCCGGTTCTTTTGGGCAAGCACCCCTTCGATCGGGAGGCGCTTTGGCAGGATCTGGCGCATTGGCAGCGCGGCAGCGCCATGCAGCTCACGGACCGCACCCTGTCTGTCGTCGACGTGGCGTTGTGGGACCTCGCCGGCCGGGCGCTCAACACCCCGGTCTACAAGCTGATCGGCGCCTATCGCGACAAGGTCCCCGCCTATGGCTCGACCATGTGCGGCGACGAGATCGAGGGCGGGCTGGCGACCCCGGAGGACTATGGACGCTTCGCCGAAAAGCTCATCGCGCGCGGTTACAAGGCGATCAAGCTGCATACCTGGATGCCGCCCGTCTCGTGGTCGCCCAGCGTCGAGATGGATCTGAAGGCCTGCTCGGCCGTGCGCGAGGCGGTGGGGCCCGACATCCCGCTGATGCTCGACGCCTATCACTGGTATTCGCGCACCGACGCGCTCAAGCTCGGCAAGGGGCTGGAAAAGCTGAACTTTCACTGGATCGAGGAGGTCATGGACGAACAATCCATGTCATCCTATGTCTGGCTCACCGAAAACCTCGACATCCCCGTGCTCGGCCCCGAGACCATGGACGGCAAATATTTCCACCGCGCCGAATGGATCAAGGCGGGGGCCAGCGACATCATGCGCACGGGCGTTCACGATGTCGGCGGCATCACGCCCGCCCTCAAGACCATGCATCTGGCCGAGGCCTTCGGCATGAACTGCGAGGTGCACGGGCACGGGGCGGACAATCTGATCGTGTGCGCGGTCGCCAAGAACTGCCGCTGGTACGAACGCGGCCTGCTGCACCCGTTCATCGAATATGACGACTGTCCGGAATACCTCAATTCCATTCCCGATCCGATGGACGAGGAGGGCTATGTCCACCTCTCGCAAAGGCCCGGCATCGGCGAGGACATCAATTTCGACTATATCAACGACAATCTGGTGGATTCCGAGTGATCCGCAGCCTGTCCGGCGGGCCATTGCCCGTCGGACAGGCCACACAACGCTTTATCCGGCGGGGTGCGAGGCCTCGGTGTCGTCCGGTTTGCGGCGGGGTCGGGTTTCTCCGTCGGCGCGCGGCTTGAGCAGCCTGTCGCGGCTTCCGCCCAGATGCATGCGCATGCCGGCGCGGGCGCCGTCCGGGTCGCCCGCCTCGATGGCGGACAGGATGCGCCGATGCTCGGCGGCGATGCGTGAGAGATAGTCGGCCTGGGTCGCCGCGTCGAACTTGTGGGTCGCGACCTTGGCGCGCGGGATCAGCATCTCGCCCAGATAGTTGAACAGCTTGAGGAAATGCTCGTTCTGCGTGGCCGAGGCCACGGCGCGATGGAAGCCGAGATCGGCGGCGATCGAGGCGTCGCGGTCCTCGCCCCCGGACTCCATCGCCGCGCAGGCCGCATCGAGCGCGGTGATGTCCTGCGCGGTGCGTCGCATCGCGGCGAGCGCCGAGGCCTCGGATTCGACCGCGATACGCAGTTCGAGCACCCGCACGACATCGTCGATCAGCGACAGATTATGCTCGTCGATCCGGAAGGCGGCGGGCTGGGTGTTTTGCAGGACGAAGGCACCGATCCCCTGGCGCGTCGAGACCAGGCCGCTGGCCCTCAGATTGGCGATCGCCTCGCGCACCACCGTGCGGCTGACGCCGAACTCCTCGATCATCTCGCGCTCGGTCGGCAATTTCTCGCCACGCCGGTACGTGCCCGCCTCGATGCGCTCGGTCACCGAGCGCACGAGTTGCGAGGTCAACGTGGCGCGTCTTCCAATCGGCATCCCCCACTCCTTCACATGTCCCGCCGCTGCGGCGCCCGCATGCGATGGGGGCGAGCCGGTCTCAGGTCGCCTGGTCGTATTGGAGGCTCGCCATGATCAGCTCGCGTCCGTAATCCGTCCCCGCACTCGCAGCGCTCAGGGCCTCGCGGCCGAGAATCTCGAGCAGTCGCCCATGCTGCATGATGCCGAAGCGGTCGCACATGTGGTCTATCACGGCAAGATCGTGGCTCACCAGCACATAGGTGAGCCCGCGCCGGCGCCGCAGCTCGCTCAACAGATTCAGCACCTCCGCCTGCACGGACACGTCGAGCGCCGAGGTCGGCTCGTCGAGCAGCAGGATGTCGGGCTCGAGGATCAAAGCGCGCGCGATGGCCACGCGCTGGCGCTGGCCGCCGGAAAGCTCGTGCGGGTAGCGCCACAGGAAATCGGTATCGAGCCCGACATCGCGCAGCGCCGCCTCGGCACGCTCCTGGTGGCGGTCGAGCCGGTGGATACGCAGCGCCTCGTAGAGCGCGGTGCCTACCGAATGGCGCGGATGCAGCGAGCCATAGGGGTCCTGAAACACCATCTGCACCGTCCGGCAATAGTCGTGCCGGGCGATCTCGCGCAAAGGGCGCCCGTTGATGTCGATATGGCCGGTCCAGCTCTTGAGCAGCAGCGCGATGCAACGCAGCACCGTCGACTTGCCCGACCCCGATTCCCCGACCAGCCCGAAACACTCGCCGGGCATGACCTCCAGCGCCACATGATCGAGGATGCGCCGCGCCCGGCTGCCCCAGCCGAGGGTGATGTCGAGCTCTGAAATCCTGACGGCGGGCGCGCTCGTTGTCGTATTCATGGCCGTGCTCCCGGCCGGAACGCCCCGGAGAGCCAGGCAGGGTCGCGCTCGAGCACGGCGAGGGGCGCGCGTTCCGCCCCGATCCGCGGCTGCGCGGCGAGCAGGCCGCGCGTATAGGGATGCTCGGCGTCGCGGAGCCGGCTTGCCGGCAGCGATTCCACCACGCTCCCGGCATACATGATCAGCACGCGGTCGCAGAAATTGCGCACCAGGTTGATGTCGTGGCTGATCATGATCAGCCCGACGCCACGGCTGGTCACCAGATCGTCGAGCAGTCTCAGGATCTCGAGCCGGACGGTGACGTCGAGCGCCGAGGTCGGCTCGTCGGCGATCAGCACTTCGGGCTCGGCGATCAGCATCATGGCAATCATCACGCGCTGGCCCATGCCGCCCGACACCTCGTGCGGATAAAGCTCGTAGACGCGCTCGGGATCGACGATACGCACCGCCTCGAGCATGGCCCTGGCCTTGTCGCGCGCCGTCTTGCGCGAGCTCTTGTGATGCACCCAATAGGCTTCGGCGATCTGCTCGCCCACGGTCTGGACCGGATTGAGCGAGAATTTGGGGTCCTGCAGGATCATCGAGATGTGCCGCCCGCGAATGCCGAGCATCTGCTTCTCTGTGGCGCGGGTCAGGTCGCGGCCCTTGAAGTCGATACGGTCGGCAGTGATGTCGGCGGTCGGCAGGAGGCGCAGCAGCGCCCGCCCGATGGTCGACTTGCCCGAGCCCGATTCCCCCACGATCCCCAGTCGCTCGCGTCCGAGCGCGAAGCTCACCGAACGCACGGCCCTCACCGGCCCGCCTTCGCCGCGATAGGCGACCGAGAGGTTTTCAACGTCGAGCAGGATGTCTTCTCTCATGACGCCTACCGGTTCTTGGGGTCGAGCACGTCGCGCACCCCGTCGCCGACGAGGTTGAAGGCGAGGCTGACCAGCAGGATGGCGGCGCCGGGAAAGGTCACGAGCCACCAGCTCTCCAGCATGTAGCGCCGGCCGGAGGCGATCATGGCGCCCCATTCGGGAATCGGCGGCTGCGCCCCGAGCCCCAGGAAGCCGAGCCCCGCGGCGGTCAGGATGACGCTGGCCATGGACAGCGTCACGCGCACCAGCACCGAGGGCAGGCACATGGGGATGATCGACTTGAGGATGATCCGCGCCGGGGAGGCGCCGAGGACCTGGGCGGCGGACACATAGTCCGCCGAGCGCAGGATCAGCGTTTCGGCGCGCGCCAGCCGGGCGATGGAAGGCCAGGAGGTGAGCGCGATGGCGATGATCGCGTTGTTGAGGCTCGGCCCGAGCGCGGCGACGAAGGCGAGCGAGAGGATGAGGCCGGGAAAGGACAGGAAGATGTCGGTGACGCGCATCATCAGCGTGTCGTACCAGCCGCCGAAATAGCCCGCCGTCGTGCCCACGATCAGCCCGATCGGCCCGACGATGATCGAGACCAGCCCGATGATGGTCAGGGTCACGCGCGTGCCGGAGACGATGCGTGAATAGACGTCGCGGCCCAGTTCGTCCGTGCCGAACCAGTTGGCGGCGCTCGGCGGCCGCAGCACGTTGCCGAGGTTCTGCGCGAGCGGGTTGTGGGTGGCCAGCAGTGGCGCGAAGATCGCCGCCAGCAGCAGCACCGCGATGATCAGCATGCCGAAGGCGGTGGCGGGATTGGCGGCGAGCCTGCGAAAGATGCGCGCGATTTCGGCGCCGAGCGAGCGCCGGCGCAGCAGCGGCGGCGGTGCGTCGAGGGTTTCGGGGGTCACGCTCATCTCATCGCGTCCTCGGGTCGAACAGCCGGTAGAGGATGTCCGAGAGCAGGTTCAGGCCAACGAAGATCAGCCCCACGATCAAGACGCAGGTCATCACCGCGTTCATGTCGCCGATCAGCATGTTGTTGGTCATGTATTGCCCGAAGCCGGGCCAGGCGAAGACGGTCTCGATCAGCACCGCCCCTTCGAGCAGGCCGCCATAGGCGAGCGCGACGATGGTGACCAGTTGCACCCGGATATTGGCGAAGGCGTGCCACCAGATGGTGCGCCGAACCGAAAGCCCCTTCACGCGCGCGGTGGTTATGTATTCCTGGTTGATCTGGTCGAGCATGAAGCTGCGCGTCATGCGCGTGATGTAGGCCATGGAGGCATAGCCCAATATGCTCGCGGGCAGGACGAGGTGGTTTAGCGCGTCCCAGAACACCTCCCAGTCCCCGGCGATCAGTGAATCGATCAGCAGGAACCCGGTGACGCTCGGCACCAGCCCGATGAAATAATCGCTGACGCGGCCGCTGCCGGCGACCCAGCCCAGCGCGGCATAGAAGAGGATCAGCCCGATCATGCCGATCCAGAAGATGGGCATGGAATGCCCGATCAGCGTGATGATGCGCACGATATGGTCGATGATCCGGTTGCGGTTGACCGCCGCGAGCACGCCGAGCGGCACGCCCAGCCCGGCCCCGATCAGGACGGCGAAGGTCGCGAGCTCCACCGTTGCCGGAAAGGCCCGTGCGATCTCGGCCATGATCGGCTGGCCGGTGCGCACCGAGACGCCGAAATTGCCGGTGACGATGTCGCCCAGATAGCCCAGGAACTGCTCATGCACCGGCCGGTCGAGCCCAAGCCGGCGGAAGGCCTGCTCATAGGCTGCCTGGTCGGCATCTTCCCCCACCAGCAGCCGGGCGGGGTCCGCGGGCATCATGCGCCCGATGGCGAAGGTGAGCATCACCAGGCCCAGAAGCGTCACCAGCACGGTGGCCACGTTCCTGACGGCCTCGATCCCGAGGTCGGTCCATCTGCGTCGTGTCATCCGCATCCCCGTTGCTGACGCCGTCCCCGCCAAAGATCGGGCGGGAACGGCCGGGTTCGCAAACCGGTCCTAGCGCTCCTTGTAGACGAGGCTCAGATCGGTCTCCCAGGAGGGGTGCATGATCAGCCCCTTGACGTCCGAGCGGAAGGCGACGGAATCCGCGACCTGCGAGATGGGCTGGATGGCGGGAACCAGTTCCTCGTAGCGAAGCTGGATCGCTTCATACATCTCGCGCTGGGCGTCCGGATCGGTCTCCAGCACGGCCGCGTCGATCATGTCGTTGAGCTCGGCGTCGAAGAAGGAGGCGCGCCAGCCCTGCATGCCGACGAGGCGGGCCTCGTCGCTATTGTCGGGATTGTAGGCCAGCGAGCGCATGTCGGTGTCGGGATGCGGAATTGTCCCGCCGCTGCGCCCGACCAGCAGCTCGAAACTGCGCTCGCGCATGGCGCCATAGGTCTGGTCGCCCGAGCCGGCGAGAATTTCGGCCTCGATGCCGCCCTCCGCCAGGGTCGCCTGGATGGCGGTGGCGATATTGATGAAGGGGGCGTCCGACAAGGTGCGGATCGTCACCGGGAAGCCGTCCGGATAGCCGGCTGCGGCGAGATACTCCTTGGCCCGCTCGACATCGAGCGTATAGCCGGGAGACGGCAAGTCGCCGAGAAGCCCGCGATGGACCGGGCGCTGATGCGAGACGCCGTAATAGGGCATGACCGCCTCGTTGATGCCCTCGTAGTCGATGAGGTAACGCAGGGCCAGGCGCACGTTGCGGTCCGACAGGATCTCGTTTTTCTGGCTCGCGGCGAGGTAGTAGAATCCGCCGCCGCCGCCGGTCTCGACGACGATGTCGGGGTGCTCGGCCAGCGCCACGAGATCGGGGGCCGCCAGCGAATAGGCGATGTCGATGTCGCCGCGCTCGAGCTGGAGGCGCTGGCTCTGCGACTCCGGCAGATGGCGCATGACGACACGCCGCATGGCCGGTGGCTCGCCCCAGTAGTTCTCGTTGCGGTCGAGCAGGATCAGCTCGTTTGTGCGGACCTGACTGATGACATAGGGGCCGGAGCCGGCGCTGTTGTTGGCGAGATAGGCTTCGCCCAGATCGCCGTCGACCTCATTCTCGAGCACGAGCTGGCTGTCGATCACCGAGCCGGCGCCGCTGGTGCCGAGCATCATGATGATGATGTTGGGATCGTCCGGCCCGGGCAGGTTGATCACGAAGGTGCGCTCGTCCTCGGCGACGAAGCTCGTCTCGTAGTTGTTTTCGTTGAAGCCACGCACGCGCAGGCCGGCGGCCGAGGACAGGTTGAGCTGCATCACCCGATGCAGCGACCACTCGACGTCGTAGGCGGTCAGCGGGTTGCCCGAGGCGAAAACAAGCCCCTCGCGCATGGTGAAGGTGATCCTGCTCCCGTCCTCGGACACTACCCAGCTCTCGGCCAGGACGGGGTGGATGACCGAGCGGTCGATCGGGTCCAGCCCGACGAGTTGCTCATAAACATTTGTCATCACCCAGCTTTTTTCTTTACTGCCCGAAGCCGAGGGGTCGATGTTGAGCAGGTTGGTCATGGAAAAGGCGACCACAAGCTGGTCGTCGGGCGTACGGGCCTGGACGGCGGCAGGCGCCGCCAGGGTGCCGGCAACAATGGCTGCGACGGCAAGGGCCGTCTTCCAGTGTCTGAACATTGGTTTCCTCCCTATACCTCTGCGCATGCGGCCGGAGTCCGGCGGCGCCTGTAAGTGCTATGATGTATGATAATATGAGTCAATTCATAACGCATCCGGCCCCCTGCTCCCGCAGGGGACCCGGGTGGCGCGTGGATATCACGGGATAACAGGGAGATACGGGGCATCGGGCGGGGCCACGGCCCTGCCCGCAGTCATCCTACATCAGCAGGATCCGACGATAGCGGATCACGAGAGCGTCAATCGCGCCGCCTCACCGCGCGAGCCATCCCCCATCCACCGGGATTACCGCGCCGTGCATATAGTCGGAGGCCGGGGCGCACAGGAAGACGGCGGCAGCGCCGATGTCGGCGGGCTTGCCCCAACGCCCGGCAGGAATGCGCGACAGGATCTGCGCGTTGCGCTGCCCGTCCTCGCGCAGGGCTGCCGTGTTGTTGCTCTCGATATAGCCGGGCGCGATGGCGTTGACGCCGATGCCGCGCTCGGCCCATTCGCAGGCCAGCAGCCGCGTCAGCCCTGCGAGGCCGCTTTTCGAGGCGGTATAGGATGCGACGCGGATGCCGCCCTGAAAGCTCAGCACCGAGGCGATGTTGACGATCTTGCCGCCGCGCCCCGCCTGCACCCAGCGCCGCGCCAGGCTCTGGCAGGTGAAGAAGGTCTGCTTGAGATTGACGTCCATCACCGCATCCCAGTCGGCCTCGGTGAAATCGAGTGCATCCGCCCGCCGGATGATGCCGGCATTGTTGACGAGCGCGTCGATCGGCCCGACCTCGGCCCAGATCGCCTCGATCATCCGCGAACCGGCGCCCGGCTCGCCGAGATCGGCGTGCCACGACGTGATCCGCCCGCCCAGCGCCTCGACCTGGCGCTGCGTGTCGTCCATCGCCGAGCGCCCTGCCGCCACGACATGGGCGCCGGCCCGTGCGACGGCGAGGGCGATACCCTGCCCGATTCCGGTGTTGGCGCCCGTCACCACGACGATGCGCCCCTCGAGCGAGAAGGCCGACAGGTCCATCAACGCAGCACCGCCATGTCGACCATCTCGACATCGGTATAGTCGACATTGTCGCCGGCCATGGCCCAGACGAAGCCGTAGCTGCCGGTGCCCGCGCCGGCATGGATCGACCAGTTCGGCGACAGCACCGCCTGCTCGTTGGCGACCACCAGATGCCGCGTTTCGGTGGGCTCGCCCATCAGATGCAGCA
>JAEWHZ010000239.1 GCA_023387585.1 Pseudomonadota bacterium | reverse complement strand
CATCGGGACGGGGGCGGACTTCCCAGCCGTCGACGCGATCGATCGTCTGGTTCATGGTGGCCTCCTTTGCTCGCGGCCAGTATCGGCGATGCGCAGGGCCGAGTCGAGCAAGCCGGTATCGCCTCGCGCCCCCGAGGTGGATTTCTTTTCCCGCGCCGCGTTTCCCCTCCGGCCCGAAAACCCATGAAGGTTGCCCGGCGCGCGGGGTTGCACTATCGTTTTGTCCAACAGCCATAAAGGCCGGCTGCGGGCGCGACCGGTTTACTTTCCGACCGGTCCGGCGACCGCCCGGCCGGGAGAACACAAGTGACCGATACGGATCGGTCCGCCCTCGCCGCGCCCTCGGGCGCTGCGTCCGCGCCAGCTTCCGGGACCCCCCGGGGGCAGAAGGCGCGCGCAGGCGCGCAACGCGCCGCCCCCGGGGCCGACCACACGGGATATCGCAGGCCGCGCGGGCCGCTCTATGCGGCGCTCGACCTCGGCACCAACAATTGCCGGCTGCTGATCGCGCGCCCGCACGAGGGCAGCTTTCGCGTGCTCGACGGGTTCACCCGCATCGTGCGGCTCGGCGAGGGCGTGTCGGTGACCGGGCGGCTGAGCGAGGCGGCCATGGCGCGCACCATCGACGCCCTGCGCAATTGTGCCGGCAAGCTCGCCGAGCACCAGCCGGTCCGGCGCCGGCTGATCGCCACCGAGGCGTGCCGCTCGGCCGAGAACGGGGCAGAATTCCTCGGCCGGGTGCGCGACGAGCTCGGGCTCGAGCTGGAGGTGGTCGACAGGCGCACCGAGGCCGAGCTGGCGGTGACCGGCTGCGCCGACCTGATCGAGGACGGGGCGCAGGGCGCCTTGATGTTCGATATCGGCGGCGGCTCGTCGGAATTGGCCTGGCTCGATTTCCGCGGCGGGCGGCCGCGCAGCCAGGGGCGCATGCCGGCCTCGATCCGTTCGTGGCAGTCGCTGCCGGTCGGCGTGGTGTCGATCGCGGAACGGTTCGGCGGCATCGACGTGACGCCCGAATTGTTCGAAACCATGGTGCGCTATGTTTCCGAGCAGCTGCGCCAGTTCCGCGGGCGCGAAAAGCTCCGGCAGATGATCGCCAGCCATCCCGTGCACCTGATCGGCACATCGGGCACGGTGACGACATTGGCCGGGCTGCATCTGGGTCTTGAGCGCTATGAGCGCCAGAAGGTCGACGGGCTGTGGATGAGCCGGCAGGACGTGGACGATACCATGCGCGCCCTGCTCGGCATGACCTTCGATCGCCGCGTCGCGCATGCCTGCATCGGGCGCGACCGGGCCGATCTGGTGCTGCCCGGCTGCGCCATCTTCGAGGCCATCAGGCGCGAATGGCCGACCGAGCGCGTGCGCGTGGCCGATCGCGGGCTGCGCGAGGGCATATTAATCTCGCTGATCGATGCCGACCGCGCGACGACGCCGCGACGGCGGAACTATCGCGGAGGACGCAAGGATGGCCGATAAGGCGCTGGGGCGCGGCGGGCGCAAATCCGACCGCGACCTGAAAATCCGGCTCAAGACGGCCAAGGGGCGCAAGGTGTCCTCGACGCGCTGGCTCGAGCGCCAGCTCAACGATCCCTTTGTGGCCCGCGCCCGCGCCGAGGGCATGCGCTCGCGCGCGGCATTCAAGATCCAGGGGATCGACGAGCGCCAGCGCCTGTTCCGCCGCGGCATGCGGGTGGTCGATCTGGGGGCGGCGCCGGGCGGCTGGTCGCAGGTGGCGGCGGCTGCGGTCGGCTCGACCGATGCCGATCCGCGCGTCATCGCCATCGACTATCTCGACATGGACCCGATCCCGGGCGTGATCGTGCTCAAGAAGGATTTCACCGAGGACGACGCTCCGGCAATGCTGGTCGAGGCGCTGGGCGGGCACAAGGCCGATGTGGTGATGTCGGACATGGCCTGGCCGACCACCGGGCATCGTGCCACGGACCATATGCGCATCGTGCAGCTGGTGGAGCTGGCGGCGCATTTCGCCATCGAGGTGCTGGCGCCGGGCGGCGCCTTCGTCGCAAAGGTGTTCCAGGGCGGCACCGAGCACGAATTGCTGCACATGCTCAAGCGCCATTTCCGCTCGACCGCGCATATCAAGCCGCCGGCCAGCCGCAAGGATTCCGCCGAGACCTATCTGGTGGCCACCGGCTTCCGGGGCGAGAGCGACGGCGAGGCCTGAGGGACAGGGACGAACGTGCAGATCACCAACGAGGCGGTCACCCATGATCGGCGGGTTTTTCCGCTCGAAGGCGTTTCGGCGGTGAACCTCGTCGAGCGCTCGAGCCGCGTCGCGCAGGACGGGGCGGCGCATATGCTGCGCATCGTGGTGTTCTCGGTGGCCGGGGTGGCGCTGACCTGTTTCGGCCTGTTCGTGCTGATCGACCAGGTCGAGCGCTATGCGATCCTCCTGCCGCTCACCGAGCTGCCGGTGATCGGCGGCGTGCTGCTGTGGCTCGATCCATGGCTGCCGGTGATCGTCGCGGTGGCGGGCGTCGCCATCGTGCTGCGCGGTTTCGTGCGCCGGCGCAGGCGCCGGATGGAGTACGCCATCGAGCTCGTCGGCAATGGCAGGCGGCCGACACTGTTCTGGTCACCGGACCGCGCCTTCGTTGAAGAACTGCGCATGACGATCGCCGAGGCGATGGCGGCGGACAGCCCGGTCGCCTGGCGCGTCGATATCGCGGCGGGGCGGATCGAAGCGCTGAAATAGAGCGTTCCAACAAAAGTGGCTCCCACTTTTGCGGTTCGGAAACACGAAAAATGCCCCAGCTTAAACCCGAGGGGTGTCGTTCTCCGGGTTCTCGGCGGCCCTCGCCAGCACGGCGGCGCGTTCGGCGCGGCTGCGGTGGCCGGAGACATCGCTGCCCGCCGAGCGCTTCATGGTGATGAACGGCAGGGCGGCGACCAGCGACAGCACGGCCATGACGTAGAAGGCCATCTTGAAGTCGATGGCGGCGATCTCGCCGCCGCGCAGGAAGGCGCTCACCTCGATCAGCCCGCCGGCCAGCGCCACGCCGAGCGCCGTGCCGATGGGGCGGATGACGGCATGGATCGCGGCGGCCGGTCCGGCATCGCCTTCCTTGATCTCGGCGAAGGTCAGGGCGTTCTGGCCGGTGAAATAGACCGAGCGGATGGTGCCGGTGATCAGGATGGTCGCCATCATCACCGCGACCGGCGTGGTGTCGACGAAGCTGCCCTTGGCCGCCATCCCGACCGAGGACAGCACGGCCGACCAGATCAGCGCGCTGCGGAAGCCGATGGTGAGATAGAGTCTTGCGGCGAAGAATTTCATGATCAGCGCGCCGAACGCGCCGACAAAGGTGATCATGCCCGACTGGAAGGGCGAATAGCCGAAGCCGACCTGCAGCATCAGCGGCAGCAGGAAGGGCACGGCGCCGGCGCCGATCAGGTAGAGCGAGGTGCCGGTGATGGTGCCGGCGAAGACCGGCTCGCGGAAGATGCGCGGGTCGAGCAGCGGATTGTCGCTGCGCCGCGCATGGACGAAGTAGAGCCACAGCGCCAGCAGCCCGCCAAGGGTGGAAACGGCCGCGACCCAGAGCGGCAGCACCGGCAGGCTGACCAGAGACAGCCCGAAGACGATGCCGGAAAAGGCGATGGCGAGCAGCAGGAAGCCGCGGAAATCCATGAGCTTGCGCTGCGCCACCTCGATATCGGGCAGGTAGATCGACACCGCGACGATGCCCAGCAACCCGATCGGCACGTTGATGATGAAGATCCAGTGCCAGGACAGGAAGGTGGTGAGAAAGCCGCCGAAAGGCGGGCCTATGGTCGGGGCGATCAGCGCCGGTATGGTCAGCCAGGCCATGGCGTCGATCAGATTGTGCTTTTCGGTGGTGCGCAGCAGGATCAGGCGCGCCAGTGGCGACATCATCGCCCCGCCCATGCCCTTGAGGAAGCGCGCCATGACGAATTCGAGCAGCGAGCCGGACACGGCGCAGCAGACCGAGCCGATGACGAAGACCACGATGGCGGCGCGGAACACGTTCTTGGCGCCGAACTTGTCGGCGGCCCAGGAGCTGAGCGGGATGAAGATCGCCAGCGCCACGAAATAGGCGGTGAAGGCCAGCTTGAGCGCGGTGGGCGTCGTGCCGATGTCCTCGGCGATGGCGGGAAGCGAAGTCGCAATCACCGTCGCGTCCATGTTTTCCATGAACAGGGCAGTGGCGAGCACGATCGGGACGATGCGATTCACAGCAACAAAAGCCGGGACGGAACGGGAGACACCGCGAGCGCGGCGCAAACACTATGGCCCCCCCTGCCCCGCCTGCAAAGAGCTATCAGCGCCCCTTCGCCGGAATTACCCGAACGATATCCAGGGTGTGTGGGGATTCAGGTCAGGGCGTGGCGAAAACGGTGCTTTTCGAGAACCGGAGCGCAGCCTACTTTCGGGTAGGTGAGCACCGGAAGCGCAGAAAAGTGCCGTTTGCAGCCCGCCATC
>JAEWHZ010000238.1 GCA_023387585.1 Pseudomonadota bacterium | reverse complement strand
CCGATGGCCTCGCGCACGGCCCGGACGCGCTCGACCATGAAGCGCAGCTCGGCGCCGTTGATGGTGTGGTTGACGGCGTCGAACTTGGCGGGGTGGCGCAGATCGTCGATGTCGAACTTGACCGCGGTAAAGCCCTCCTCGACCATGCGGCGGGCGCGCGCGGCGCAGCCTTCGGGCGAGCCGTTCGCATCGTCGCCGTCGCCGCAGTCGGCATAAAGGCGGATGCGGTCGCGGAACTTGCCGCCGAACATGCGGTAGAGCGGCTGGCCGGCCGCCTTGGCGGCGACGTCCCACAGTGCCATTTCGAGCCCGGTCAGGGCGATCAGGAAGACGCCCGACTGCGCGCCCGAGAAGACGTGGCGGCGGCGCAGCTTCTCCCACAGATATTCGACATTGCGCGGATCCTCGCCGATCAGTTCCGATTTCAGCTCGGAGACCAGCCCGACAATGGCCGCGGCGCCCGCATCCGGGTTCGACTCGCCGAAGCCCGTGATGCCGGCATCGGTCTCGATGCGGATCAGCGTAGCATGGCCGTGATAGGCCACGACGGCCGTCTTGATATCCGTGATCTTCATGGTTTCCCTCCCGGGGCCCTCTTGCCCGTTTTCACCGCTTTGCTGAATCGGTGAATGCTCATGAACTCTTGTCCGGTCGCGTTTCCGGGCCATGAAATGACAGCCGCGATCGTCGGAAACACGCCCGTTCCTCCCTCAGCTGTTCGCACGCCCGATCATGGGCGGCGTCAACTTGTCCGATGAGTATATGAGATGCAGTGTTGCAGCGTAAGGGCCTTCATGCCCGATCCGAAGCATTTCATCACAAATTGGCGGACCCGTGAGCGTCAGTGCGAAAAATCAGCCGGCTGGTGCGGAGATGTCGATCAGTCCGAAAGCGGCGTTCTCGGTGAGATGGCGGCGCATCTCGTCCTCGGCACGCTTGGGATCGCGTGCGCGCAGGGCGTCATAGATCGCGCGGTGATGCTCGGTGGCGTTGGGCAGCGAGTGCGGGGTGCGGTTGGAGATGCGCCGGCTGGCGGTCTGCCACCAGCGCGAGGAATACATGAAGCGGTCGAGAATACGGTTGCCGGCGGCGCGGCAGATCGCGGTATGGAAGTCGAGATCGAGCTGCAGATAGACGTCCGGGTCGTCGAGGCTTTCGGCCATGGCCGCGACCAGCGCGCCGAGATGGTCGAGATCGGCGTCGCTCATGCGCCGTGCGGCGGCGGCGGCCAGGGCCGGCTCTATGAGGAGGCGGCTCATCTGCCCTTCGAGCAGCAGCCCCCGCACATGGTCCTGCGGCAGCCAGTCGATCAGCAGGGGGCTGAGATAGTCCCATTCGGCGGCCGGGCGCAGGGCGACCCGGCGCCCCTGGGCGATTTCGATCATGTCGAGCGTCGCGAGGATACGCAGCGCCTCGCGCGCGACCGAGCGCGAAACGCCGAATTCGAGCATCACATGCTGTTCCGACAGGCCGTCGGCGATATCGTCGGTCGCGATGCGGCGAACCAGCACCGAGGCGACCTGCCGGGGCAAAGTCAGAAGCTTGACTTCCATATCGAACGCTTCCGGTTTGCGCGCTTCGATGGCGTCGCTCATCCCGTCACCCTGCATGAAGCGCCGCACTCATCGCGCGGCGCATACCGCCACCAGCCCTAAAAGGCAAAGGGGGCGTCCGCGCGTGGCGGGCGCCCCGGTTCGTCATCCCTTCACCGCGCCGACGGTCAGGCCTTCGGCGAGGTAGCGCTGGGCGTAGACATAGAGCACCGCCACCGGCACCGCGGTGAGGAGCGACGCCGCCATGAGCTGACCCCAGGGCAGGATGTCGCCGACCACCATGGATTGCAGGCCGATCGGCAGCGTGCGCAGCGATTCGCTGGTGATGAACACGAAGGCGAACAGGAACTCGTTCCACGCATTGGTGAAGCAGAACAGTGTCACCGCGAGCAGGGCCGGCATGGCCAGCGGCAGGGTGATGCGTGCGAAGATGTAGAGCCGGCTGGCGCCGTCGATCATCGCCGCTTCCTCGAGTTCCACGGGGATGGAGCGGAAATAGCCCATCAGCACCCAGGTGGCGAAGGGCATGAGGAAGGTGGGGTAGGTGAGCAGCAGGGCGCCATAGGAGTTGATCAGCCCCAGATCGGTAAGCGTCTGGTAGAGCGGGATGAACAACAGCGTGCCCGGCAGCAGGTAGGTGATGAGCAGGAAGGTGGTGAGCGCGCCGGCGCCGATGAATTTCAGCCGCGACAGCGCATAGGCGGCGAGCGCGGCGCAGATCACCGACACCACCGTGCTGCCGAGCGCCACCAGCACCGAATTGCGCAGCCAGACCAGGAAATTGGTCCGGTTCAGCAGCGAGCTATACTGCTCGAGGGTGAACGGGTCGGGCCAGAAGATCGAGGTGCGCGCGCTGATCTGCGGGGTGGATTTCAGCGAGGTGATGATCACCCAGTAGAAGGGGAACAGCACGAAGAGCAGGAACGGCACGAGGATGAGCACGCGCACCAGCATGCTCGAGCTGCGCTTGGTGTCGCGGCTCAGCACGGGCCGGCGGCGATCGCCGCGGCTGAACAGCCCGCCCAGTTGCCGGCGCAGCCAGTCGAGGCCGCGCACGAACAGGTCGATGGGCAGGAAGATCAGGTCGACGAAGGCGCTGAGCCCGCGCCCGACGACGCGCAGGATGCGGTCGCCGATGCCCGGATTGTCGACGCTGGCGCGGTCGTCATGGCGCATGAACTTGGCGAGCAGCCAGATCAGGACCGCCATGAGCGGGGCGACCGAGAAGGCCACGGCCGCGCCCGGCCCGTATTGCAGCGAGCCGATGGCGCGCTCATAGGCGAGGATGGAATAAAGCCGCGTCGCGCCGCCCGGTCCGCCCCCGGTCATCAGGAAGATGAGCCCGAACTGGTTGAAGGTCGAGATGAAGGAGAGGAGCAGCACGACCAGCACGGTGTAGCGCATGCCGGGCAGGGTGACGTGGCGGAAGCGCTGCACCACGGTGGCGCCGTCGACCTCGGCCGCCTCGAGCTGGTCGCGGTCCACCGCCTTGAGGCCGGCGAGCAGCAAAAGCACGAAGAAGGGGATGCCTTTCCACACGTTGACGGCGATGACGCTGCCCATGGCCATGCGCGGATCGGACAGCCAGCCGAGCGGGCGGTCGATGATGCCTGCGCCTTCCAGAATGGGATTGAGGCCGCCGAAAATGGGGTCGTAGATGCTCTTCCAGGCGAGCGCGGTGACGATCTCGGGCACGATCCAGGGCAGCAGCATCAGACCGGTGATGATGTTGCGATAGGGGATGCGGCTGTTGAGGATGAGCGCGATGGTCAGGCCGGTCACGAACTTGATGGACAGCGACCACATGGTGAACACGATCGTGTTCTGCATGGAGCTCAGGTAGTCGCTGTTGGTCAGCAGGCGCTGGTAGTTCCTGAAACCGACATCGCTCGTTTCCCCGGTGAGGAAGTTCAGCGTGGTGGTGCTGAGCATGATGGCGTTGATGAAGGGCCACAGGATGAGGCCCAGCATGAGCAGCACCATGGGCAGCACGAAGGGGAACGCCACCTTCCAGTCCCGCCCCAGAACGGATTTCAGCCGGAATTTTCCCCGGCGCGAGGGGCTGAGGGCCGGTGCATCGAGAACCGGGTTTGCCATCGGATCGACTTTCTGATCGGCGCGTCCGGCCGGAGTCGGCCTTTTCGGGAAGCGCACGGTACAAATTCATGCCATCGGCTTTCGCCGCGGCGCACGGCGGTATGCGGAGGCGCCGGAGCGCCCCCGCCTATGCCGGCTAAGGCTGCATGATGCCGCCTTCCTCGAAGATATCGACGATCTTCTGGTGCGCGTCGGCCACCGCCTGGGTCGCGTCCATGCGTCCGGCGATCACGTTGGCGACCATCTGCTCGACCACGCCCTGGGCGCGGATGGCGTCGATCGCCGCGTTGGGATCGGCCGGCCAGGAGGTGCCCAGGAACGGCTCCTCGACGCTGACCTGCTCCTTGATGGTGTTGAAGTTGGGGTCGATCGCCAGCAGGTCGTCGGTCCACAGATCGTTGTAGGCCGGCATGAACAGGCCGCCGCCGACCTCGGCCATCGGCATGAAGTTCGCCGGGTCGAGCAGGTGCAGGGCGAGTTCCTTGGCGAGGTCGATGTTCGGCGCGTTGCGGAAGATGGTGAGCCAGCCGAGCACGGATCCGCCGTCGCGCGTATCGCCATTATTGGCCCGGGCCGCCGGCAGCAGGATGGTGCTGTCGTAGATCGGGTTCTCCTCGCGCTTGCTCTGCGCGTAGAGGCTGAAGGCGTTGTGCGTGTAGCCGACCGAGCCGGCCAGCCAGGCCTCATTGTTGGAGATGTCGCCCCAGCTCTCGATGCCCGGGGGCAGCATGGCGGCGAAGCGGCCGTTGCGGTCGTAGGTCTCGCCCAGCCATTCGACGGCGGCGATGGTCTCGGGCGAGTTGAACTGCACGATGGTGCCGGTCTCGTCGGTGAAGTGTCCGCCAAAGGCCTGGATCAGGGTGATCAGCCAACCGAAGCCGTCGCCGGACTGGTTCGGGGTCAGGCCCCAGCCCCAGAAGCCGTTGTCGGGATCGGAGATGGCCAGCGCCGCGTCGCGCCGCGCATCGAAATTGGTCAGCGTCGCCGGGTCGATGCCGGCTTCGGCCAGCTTGTCGCCACGGATGAAATAGCCGGTGCTGCCGCCGAGGAAGGGCACGGATTTCCAGTGCCCGTCGACCATGCCGACACGCTCGGCATTGATGCCCGGCATGACATGGCCATAGCGCCGGACGGCTTCCTCGACCACGTCATCGACATCCACGACGAGGTCGAGAAGGGCCATCTGCGAGATCGACACGTTGGAAGTATAGGCGAAGTCGGGCGGGTTTCCGGCCCGGACCGCGGCCGACATCTTGCCCAGGAAGTCGCCGAAGGATTCGGGGTTGGTGGTGGAGATGTCGAGCTCGACGCCGGCGGCGTTGGCGAAATCCTGCACTGTCTGGCGGAAGCGATTCTGCGCCTCCTCGAAATACTCGGTGCGGTGGATGACGGTGAGACGGCCGGCCTGGCCCTCGGGCAGTTCCTCTTCCTGGCCGAATACCGGCAGGCCGCTGCCCATGGCCAGAAGCCCGGCCCCCGTGGCAGCGCTTCCGCGCAGGACGTCGCGGCGATTAAACTTCTTCCTGAAAGTCATGTTCCAATCCTCCTCCATGTCGGAACCTGGTGCTCGCGGCCGGCATGTGACGCCGCCCGGGCCTGTCTTTGTCTTTTCAGTACGCTCCTGTCCTCAGCACGCTGTTTCGGCTGACGTTATGCCGATGCATCGGCTGCGGCCGGGGCGCGCAGCGCCCAATGCCGCATGCGGCACGAGCGTGAGATCGGCCGGCGATGCCACAGCGCGGACTGGCGGGGCCAGGCGGCGAGCGGAATCGAATCGGCCGGGCTGCCCATCAGCGGCAGGCCGTGGAGCGTGCATATGGTCTGCGCATCTTGATCCTCCGGCTTGGCAGCCTTTTCCGGCTTGCCGTTTCGGCCCCGACGGTTTTCCTCCTCGCCGCCGCGACCGGTCTGTCCCATAGTGAGGGCAGACTGGGCGAGTATGAAAGCAATAATAACGGGCTGTCAAAGCATATCATCAGACGAGTCGACGGCTTTGTGCTTGCCAGCCGGCGCGCTGTCTGAATAAGTTTCCTCAAAGGCCGGCGCGATCGGCGAATGCCCGAAGCGGCGAGGAGGGGACTGGTTGAATTCATGTCCGGCATTGCCGGCTTCGGCCGCGATGTTGGAGAACCGTACAGTTGACGGCCGGATGCGAGCGAGGAGGCTTGCCGGCCGGGACTTTGATTTATCGCGTTTCCGAACCGTGCAAGCGGCGGCCGCTTGTGCCGGAAACGCTCCATAGGTCGCCGTAACACGGCGTGGGAGGATACATGGGAGAAGTCAATATCCGCAGCGTGCGCAAGAGCTTCGGCACGGTCGAGGTTCTGCACGGGGTATCCATCGACATCCAGGACGGCGAGTTCGTCGTGCTCGTGGGACCGTCGGGCTGCGGCAAGTCCACCCTGTTGCGCATGATCGCCGGTCTCGAGGATATTTCGGACGGCGACATCGAGATCAGCGGGCGCGTCGTCAACGAGCTGGCGCCGCGCGACCGCGACATCGCCATGGTGTTCCAGTCCTATGCGCTCTATCCGCATATGACGGTCGAGCAGAATATGGGTTTCTCGCTCAAGCTGGCGCGGGCGCCGAAGGAGGAGATGCGCCAGCGCGTCACCAGCGCCGCGCAGGTGCTGGGGCTCGAGCCCTATCTGCAGCGCTTTCCGCGCCATCTGTCGGGCGGCCAGCGCCAGCGCGTCGCCATGGGCCGGGCCATCGTGCGCGACCCGGAAGTGTTTCTGTTCGACGAGCCGCTGTCCAACCTCGACGCCAAGCTCAGGGTGCAGATGCGCTCCGAGATCAAGCTGAACCACCAGCGGCTCAAGACGACCACGGTCTACGTCACCCACGACCAGATCGAGGCCATGACCATGGCCGACCGCATCGTCGTCATGCATTCGGGCAATATCGAGCAGATCGGCACGCCGCTAGAGCTCTATGACGAGCCCGCCAACCTGTTCGTCGCCGGTTTCATCGGCTCGCCGTCGATGAATATTTTCGACGGCACGCTTTCGGGAAGCGATTTCGTCTTTTCGGATGGCTCGCGCATTCCGCTCGGCAAGGTGCCGGCCGAAAGCGACGGCCGCCCGATCAAGCTCGGCGTGCGCCCGGAGCATCTGGTGCTCGATCCGGCCGGCATGCAGGCCGAGATCGTCGTGGTCGAGCCCATGGGGTCGGAAACCCAGGTGGCGCTGCGGCTGGCCGGGCAGGATCTCGTGGGTATTTTCCGCGAGCGCATCAAGGCCGGGCCGGGGGAGATGCTGGGTCTCGGCATCGACCGCGACGCCGCGCATCTGTTCGACGCGGATACCGGCCAGCGCATCCTGCGTTGAGCGATCAGGCCCGGCGGCTTTCGAGCAGCCGGGCGATGGTGCCGCCGAGGACGGAGGGAAGATCGGCCTCGGCGAAGCCGCCATGGCGCGTGGTCATGGCGAGGGTCTGGCGATAGGTCATGTGGCGGCGCGAGACCGGATAGTCGGAGCCCCAGACGAGGCGCTGCGGGCCATAGGCCGTGTGGATGGCGTCGCGCACCCAGTGCAGACCGGGATAGGGATATTCGTCGTCGGGGCCGGCGACATTGCCCATGCCGGACAGCTTTATGAAGATGTTGGGGTGAAGGGCGCCGGCGGCGACCAGTTGCGCGGCGTCGGGCGTCGAGGCCGAGCGCGGGCCGAGAAAGGCGTGGTGGTGCAGCAGGATGGGCAGGGTCGGCTCAGCCGCGGCCAGTTGCGACACCGCCGGCATCTGGTGCGGCATCACCGAAAGGCTCAGGATCAGGCGGCGCTTGGCGGCAAGGGCGAAGAAGGCGGCGCCTTCCGGGCCGGTCAGCCAGGCGCCGTCACTCTCTTCGTCGAGATAGAGGGTGAAGCCGGGAAAGTCCCAGCGGATAAGGGCCTGTTCAAGGCGGTGGGCGGCGCCCGGGGTGCCGTAATGCTCCTGCCAGCGGCTTTCGAGGTCGGGGAAGACGATCAGGCGGCCGGCATGGCGGGCGGCTTCCGCCATGGCGTAGTCGACATTGCGCGGATTGTCGCCGATCGAGGCGCAGATGACGATGGCGCGCTCGATCCCGGCGGCGTCCATCTCGTAGAGCAGCTGGCCGGCGCGGGCGCGGCTGTCCGGGTCCGGCGCGGCGGGCTGGTAGGGCCAGCGCTCCCAGACATGGCAATGCGCGTCGACGATCATGCGGCGGTTTCGCGCGCTTTGGCGCCGGACACGGCGAGCTGAACTTCTGCCGCCGCCACCACCTCGCCCGGATCGCCGGCGGCACCGGCGACGGCGCGCAAGGGGCCGGTGCTGTGCAGCACCAACTGCTCGTCGCCGGGGGCGAAGCGGGCGGGGGAGACGCCGTCCTCGTCGAGGTCCCAGGGCGTGTCGGGATCGGGCGAGGGCACGGCGTCGATCAGCGCCCTGGTATAGGGGTGGCGCGGATCGTGGATGACCTGCTCGGTCTCGCCGACCTCCATCACCTGGCCGCCATGCAGCACGACGATGGAATCGGCGACCTGATAGGCGGTGGTCAGGTCGTGGGTGACGTAGATCAGCGAGATGCCGAGGTCGCGGTTGAGACCGTAAAGGATGTCGAGGATGGTCGATCGCAGCGAGGCGTCGACCATGGAGACGGGCTCGTCGGCGAGGATGATCTTCGGGTCAAGCAGCAGGGCGCGGGCGATCATCACGCGCTGGCGTTGGCCGCCGGAGAGCTGGTGCGGGTATTTGCCCAGCGTCTGCGCGGGGTCGAGGCCGACGCTCGAAAGCGTCTTCTCGATCCTGGCATAGGCCTCGTCGCGCGATTTCACGAGGCCGAACTGCTTGAGCGGGGCGATCAGCGGGTGGTCGATCCTGTAGAACGGGTTGAAGGCGTCGAACGGGTCCTGGAAGATCGCCTGCACCTCGCGCCGGAAGCGGGCGCGCTCGGCGCCGTTCATGGAAGGCAAAGGCTTGCCGTCATAGACCACTTCGCCGCGCGTCGGCGATTGGAAGCCGAGCAGCAGGCGGATCAGCGTGGTCTTGCCGCTGCCGCTTTCGCCTACCACGGCGGTGATGGACGGGTCGGGGCCGCCTATGGCGACCGAGACGCCGCTCAGCGCGCGCTTGACGTCGCGTCCGCCGAAGCCGGAGGTGAAGACGACGTCGGCGTCGCGCACTTCGAGCAGTTTTGCCATCACGCGGCTCCGTCGGACAGCGCCGGGCGGCGGCGGATGGCGGAGGTGCTGGCGAAGGAGGGTAGGGAGTCGATCAGCATCTTGGTATAGTCGTGCCGGGGATTGGCGAAGACCTCGCGCACGGGACCCATCTCCACGAGCTTGCCGCGGTACATGACGCCGATGCGGGTGACGAAATGCGCCATCAGCGCCATGTCGTGGCCGATGAGGATGATGGCGGCGCCGAGCTCGCGCTGGACGCGCCCGAGCGTGCCGAGCACCTGCTTCTGCACCATGACGTCTAGGGCGCTGGTGGGCTCGTCCGCCAGGATCAGCGAGGGTTTCAGGGCGATCGACATGGCGATGCAGACGCGCTGCTTCATGCCGCCGGACAGTTCGTGCGGGAAGCGGTTCTGCACCTCGGGGGCGAGGCCGACGCGTTGCAGGAGATCGCCGATGATGCGGGTGCGCTCGGCATGGCCGTGGCGCACGCCGTGGTCGTCGAAGATATCGGACATCTGCTCGCGGACGCGGATCACGGGGTTGAGCGAGCTCATGGCGCCCTGGGGCACCAGCGACATCTCGGCGAAGCGCAGCTTGCGGTAGTCTTCCGCCGAGAGCTTTTGCAGGTCGCGCCCGTTGAGCCGCATGGTGCCGCTCGACACCAGCCCGCCGCGCAGCATGCGCATCAGGGCGAGGATGGTGGTCGACTTGCCGGAGCCCGATTCGCCCACCAGCCCGAAGCGCTCGCCGGGGTCGAGCGAGAAGCTGACATCGTCCACGGCGCGGAACACGCCGCCGGGCGTCCTGTAGTCGACGCAGAGGTTTTCGATCTCGAGCACGGCCATCAGTTCGTCTCCAGACGCTTGTTGACGAAGCTGTCCATGCCCGCCGAGGTCAGCAGCAGGCCGACGAAGATGAGGACGATCAGCACGATCGGCGGGCCCCACCACCACCACAGGCCGCGCAATATGGCGCCGTAGAACTGGGCCCAGTAGATGGTCATGCCGAGGGTGAGGTCGTTCTGCGGGCCGAGCCCGAGCGCCTCGAGGCCGATGGTGGCCAGCATGGCGCTGGTGACGGTGACGACGAAGCTGGCGGCGATGAAGGGCAGCAGGTTGGGCAGCACCTCGACGAAGATCAGCTTCAGGCCCGAGGTGCCGTTGAGCCGGGCGATGGCGACATAGCCGCGCTCGCGCAGGGTCAGCGTCTGGGCGCGGATGGTGCGGGCGGCGATCATCCAGGAGAGCGCGGCGACGATGACGGCCATCAGATCGACCGTCATGACGCGCACATTGGAGGCGACCAGCACCAGGATGGCGATGCCTGGAATGGTCATCATCACGTCCGAGGCGAGGCGGATGACGGTGTCGACGATGCCGCCGACAAAGCCGGCGATCAGCCCCAGCGCCACGCCGACCGACAGGCTGATCAGGCCGGCGGCGATGCCGATGCGCAGGGTCTGCGGCAGCGCGTGCACCATGGTCGCGAACATGTCGCGGCCCTGGCCGTCGGTGCCGAACCAGTGCTCGGGCGAGGGCGGCAGGCGTGGGATGGTTGCGCCGACCCGGGTGGCCGCCGCATCGACGAGCAGCGGGCCGACGATGGAGGCGAGCAGGATCAGGCCGAGCAGGCCGAGGCCGAAGAACAGCGATTTGTTGGCGTAAAAGCGCGACAGGGAGGATGCGAAGGCTGCCATGTCACTTGTCCTTCGCGGTGATGCGCGGGTCGATCAGGGGGTAGATCAGATCGAGGATGAACATGGCGACGGCGATCGACACCGACAGCAGCAGGACGATGCCCTGGATCACGAAATAGTCCTTGGACTGGATGGCCTGATAGAGTCGGAAGCCGATGCCGGGATAGGAGAAGATGACTTCCACCAGGATGGCGCCGGAAACGATATGCCCGAGCGCCAGCGCCAGCTTGGTGAGCTGGGGCAGCAGGGCGTTGCGCATGGCGTAGCGCATGAAGATGCGGCGCGGCTTGAGCCCCTTGGCGTCGGCCAGCGCGATGTAGTCGTCGCCGAGCACGCTGACCAGCATGCCGCGCATGCCCAGCGCCCAGGCGCCGATCTCGGCGCTGATGATGGCGATGGCGGGCAGGGTGGCGTGCCAGGCGATGGCGGAGATGGTGGGCCAGTTGAACCCCGCCTGCATGCCGAAGGGCATGCCGCCGCCGGCCGGGAACCAGCGCAACACGATGGCGAACACGTAAAGCAGGATCATGCCGACGAGGAAGTAGGGCACCGAGGACAGGATGACGACGCCGTTGCCGAAGATGCGGAAGGCCTTCGGCGTGCGCGGCCAGCCCATCAGCCCGCCCAGCAGCGAGCCGACGACGAAGCTGACCAGCGTCGCGAAGCCGAGCAGGCCGAGCGTCCAGGGCAGGCCGCCCAGGATGGCGTCGGTGACGCGCTCGGGATAGCTGGCGAGCGACACGCCCAGATCGCCCTGGAAGATCGACTGCCAGTAGGAAAAATACTGGTTGATCAGCGGCTGGTCGAGCCCGAAGCGGGCGCGGTAGGATTCGACCATGGCGGTGATGTTCGAGACGCCGGCGCCGGTGGCCATGATCTGGTTGAGCTGGGCTTCGATGGGGTCGCCCGGCATCAGGCGGGGCAGCATGAAATTGATGCTGACGGCCAGGAAGATGACCAGAAGCATGATGCCGAAGCGGCGCAGGACGTATTCCGCGTACATGCCGCCTCCTAGACCAGCATCGCGTCGAGGACGGTTTCCGTGAGCCCGAGCCCGAAGCCGGGTTCACCGTTCGGCACCAGCCTTCCGTCCTCCGGCACCGCCATGCCGGGGAACACCACGGTTTCCCTGAGCGGCGTGCCGGGGCCGGCGCCGACGAAATACTCGCCCCAGCGGGTGTTGGGGCTGGCATAGGTGAAATGCTGGCCATAGGGCGTGTTCATGCCGGCATGCAGCATCACCTCGATGCCGGCGGCCTCGGCCAGGGCGTTGATCTTCATCAGCCCGGTATAGCCGCCTGCCCAGCAGATATCGGGCTGCAGGATGTCGGCGAGCTGGTGGCTGACGGCGTGTGAGAAGGCGTGCGGGCCGTACCAGTGCTCGCCGGTGGCGATGGTCTGCCAGGGCAGGCGCCGGCGCAGCGTGGCGTGGGCGTCGAGGTTTTCGGGGATCAGGCAGTCCTCGATCCAGCGCAGCCCGTAGGGCCGCAGGCGCTCGGCGAGGCGCACGGCATATTCGACGTCGAAGGCCATCCAACAATCGAGCATCAATTCGATGTCCGGACCGATCAGCTCGCGCGTCTTGGCGACCAGCTCCTCGTTCTTCGCCAGCCCGTCGAGCCCGTCATGGAGCCCATGCGGGCAGGCGAGCTTGGTGCCGCGAAAGCCGAGCTCCATGTTCCAGTCGGTGTCGTTGCCGGTGGCGTAGCAGAAGATGTCGTCGCGCGCCGGGCCGCCGGAAATCTCGTAGACCGGGCGGCCGAGGATCTTGCCCTTGAGGTCCCACAGCGCCAGGTCGACGGCGGAGATGGCATAGGCGGTGATGCCCTGCGGGCCGTAGGGCGCGGCCATGCGCATCATCATGTCCCACAGCCGCTCGGTGGCCAGCGCGTTCTCGCCGATCAGCAGCGGAGCGAAATGGTCGTTGACGAGGCTGATCACCGGCATGCCGTAGCGGGTGACGCCGAAGCCGGTGGTGCCGTCATCGGCGGTGACGAGGCAGCCGACGCCGCCATCGAAGCGCCAGCTCGAGCGCAGCCGCTTGAAGCGCGGATAGCCCGACATCGGGCCGGCGACCTCGGCATTCTTGGTCCAGGGGTCGCGGCGCGGCCTGGTGGTGCCGTTGTCGAACCCTTCCTTGTAGAGCGCGCCGACCATGTCGCTCTTGATGCGAAAGGCGCGGATTTCCTTGATTTTGACCATGACCGACCGAGGAGAAGAGAAAAGGGAGCGCGGGCGGCACAGGGCCGCCCGCGCCGGAACACAGGACGCCTACTGCGTCGGCTGCAGCCGGTGGATGACGAGGGCAAAGCCCTCCCAGGGCAGCGGCTGGGCCACATAGGGGTCGGCAGAGGACGGGAAGCCGGTCCAGTAGGTGGTGTTGAACGGCTGCGTCTGGATTTCCTCGAACAGCGCGATCTCGGGCAGGTCGCGGGCGACGATCTCGGTCGCCTGGCGCACCAGAGCGGCATAGTCGGCATCGTCCGGCGAAGGCTGGCTGGCCTCCATCGCGTCGAGCAGGGCGTCCAGCTCGGGGTTGGCGTAGCGCGTCGGGGCGCGAAGATTGGTGCTGGCCTCGCCTTCGGCCGCGGCATATTTCGAGTGGAAGTGCTCGAGCGTCTGCCAGGGATCGTAGAGCGAGCCGCAATGCGGATAGACGCTCATCTCGAAATTGCCCGCGGTCAGCGCTTCCGACTGGGCGACCTGCTGCTGAACGCTGACCACCGCATCGAAGCCGGCGGCCTGCAATTGCTGGCCGAGCACCGGGCCGACCGGATCGCCCTGCGCCACCTGCACCTCGACCTGCAGCGGGGTGCCGTCCGCATTGGTCCAACGTCCGTCCGCGCCTTGCGTGTAGCCGGCCCCGGTGAGGATTTCCGCCACCTTTTCGGGGCTGTTCTCGTCGAGCGGGGCGATAAGGTCTTCGACCTGGTCGACATAGGCCAGCATGCCGGCATAGGACGAATAGGGCATCAGCGCCTTTAGCACCGAGCCTTCATAGGCGAGGTTGACGATCTGGTCGCGGTTGACGGCGGCGTTCACGGCCTGGCGCAGGGCGACGTCGTCGAAAGGCGCGCGCTGCACGTTGAAGCGGATGGCGATGGTGCAGCCGTTCGGGGCGCCCCAGACCGGGCCCTCGGCATTCCAGGCGGTGAGGTTGGGGTTCTGCGCCTTGGCCGCCTCGAATACGCCGGGCTGGATGTTGCGCCCGATATCGAGCTGGCCGGTGGCGTAGAGCTGCGGCATGGCTTCGGCCGTGGCCGGCACGTAGATCACGCGCTCGACCTGGGGCAGGGCGTCGGCCACGCCGGCATCCACGGCCCACCAGCCGTCGCGCAGGTCGTAGATCAGCGAGCTGGCGTCGGCCTTGATCAGCTCGAACGGGCCGGTGCCGACCGGCAGGCCGGCGGCGAGGTCGAAATTGGTGAAGGTCATCGGATCCTCGCCGTCCCAGATATGCTTGGGAACGACGACGAAGCGGGTCGACTGGCCGGTGGCGAGGAAGTCGGCGGCCCAGCGCGGACCGGGCTTGTTGAGCGTGACGACGACGGTCAGCGGATCGATCACTTCGGCGGAGGCGACCCATTCTTCGATGGCCGACGAGAACAGCAGCTCGGGCGCGGCGCCCTTGAGCATGTCGAAGGTGAAGGCGACGTCCTCGGCGGTCAGTGGTTCGCCGTCGCTCCAGGTCACGCCGTCGCGCAGGTGGATGGTGATCTCGGTGAAATCGTCGTTGTAGTCGTAGCTCTCGCCGATCCAGGGGATCAGCTCATTGGTGAAGTGGTTGGTGTAGAACA
>JAEWHZ010000235.1 GCA_023387585.1 Pseudomonadota bacterium | reverse complement strand
TGCCGCTCGACGGCAAGGAGCTGTTCGTCGACAACTGCCTCGCCTGCCATGGCGGCGACAGCTATTTCCTCCAGCGCGACATGGGCGAGGACGAGTGGATGGCGATCTTCGATGCGCCCTATCACCGCCGCCTGCTGACCGAGGGCGCCGAGCGCGAAACCTTCGCCAGCTATGCTGCCGCCACCACGCCGCTCGTGCTCGATCCGGTGCCGGACACGCTCGGCGACGCCCGCGAATAAACCGTTCTCAGCCCGCGTCGCGGGCGGCCCAGAGCAGGCCGCGGCGCAGGATCGTGCGCACCGGCTCGATCTCGAGCTCGTCGGCCGTGTGCCCGAGCGAGAAATAGAACACGCGCCCGGCGCCATGCATGGTGGTGTAGACTACCGGCATGACGACATTGGTGCGCGAGGGGTCGTGCTCGCCGGTAAAGGTGGTGGTCGCCAGCACGTCCACCGCCGGGTCGTAATGCAGGTAATACTGCTCCGAAACATGCTCGAAGCTGTCGATGCCGGCCATGATCGGATGATCAGGCCGGGTCACCTCGACCCTGTAGGTGATGATGTTGCCCGGGTGGGCGACCCAGTAGCAGCCGGCAGCATAGCGGAAGGCCACGCAGTCGCGGAAGCTGGTGGCGAGGCCCATGTGATAGCCGGCGAGCCCGGTGCCGGCGCGGATGGCGGCGGCCAGCGTCCGGCCCTGGTCGCGCGTCAGCTCGCCGCCGGTCACCACGGGCACGACGAGGTCGAACTGGGCGACGCTCGGCTCGCCGATCAGCCCGGTGTCCTCGCTGACGGTGACCTCGAAACCTTCCGGTTCGAGCAGGGCGCGCACGGTTTCCGCGCCCCGCTGTGGCGTGTGCAGTTCCATCCCGCCCCAGACGACGAGTGCCTTGCGCTTGCTCATGGCTAGATGGTCGCGGCGATCTGCCCGCCATCGACGCGCAGCACCGAGCCGGTGACGAAGGCGGCGTCGTCGGAGGCGAGGAACAGAGCCATGGCGGCGAATTCCTCGGGCTTGCCGTAGCGGCCGACCGGAATCTGGGCCTGCGATGCCTTGCGTACGTCTTCGACCGACTTGCCCTGCTTTTCGGCATTGTTCTGGTCGAGGCTGACGAGGCGGCCGGTGGCGATGCGGCCCGGCGCGATGGCATTGACGGTGATGCCCTTGCTCGCGACCTCGGTGGCCAGCGTCTTGCCCCAGCCCACCAGCGCCGGGCGGATGGTGTTGGAGACGGCGAGGTTGGGGACCGGCTCGATGACGCCGGAGGAGATGATCGACAGGATGCGCCCGAAGCCGCGTTCCGTCATGCCGGGCAGGGCGAGGTCGGCGAGCCGCACCAGGCCGACGAACATGCTCTCGAAGGCCGCGCGCCAGGTTTCGGGCGACAGATTGTGGGCGCCGCTCGGCTTGGGGCCGCCGGAATTGAGCACCAGCACGTCGATGCCGCCCAGGTCGCGCGTCACGTCTTCATGCAGCTTCTCCACCGCCGCCAGGTCGCCGGTGTCGCAGGCATAGCCGCGCGCCGCATCGCCGATCCGCGCCGCCGCTTCGCGCGCCCCTTCGAGGTCGCGGCTGGTCAGCGCCACGCGCAGGCCGGCTCGTGCCAGCCCTTCGGCGATGGCGAAGCCGAGCCCCTTGCTGCCGCCGAGCACGAGGGCGGTCCGGGCGGAATATGTTAGCGTCATGGTCGAGGCTCCTGTTTTTACCGCTATCCTGGAGCGTTTCGCGCGAAAGCGGACACTACTTTCGCGGTTCTGAAACGCGCCGGATCAAAGACTTGGCGATTCTCGTCCGATAGAATCGGACCGGAACCTAAGCGCAGGAGCGCTTGTCGACAACGCGGCAGATCAGCCGCGCGCCGCCGCGTCGTGGTTCCAGCCCAATATGCGCTCGGCCTTGGCGGAGCTGAAGAAGGATTCGCTGCCGCTCGGCGGCTGGCGCCAGGGCGTTTCGGGCAGGTATTTCGCGCTCAGCTCGGCGCTGGGCGTGTTCATGATGGTGGTCGGGGAGACGATGAAGAATACCTCGTGCCCCATGAAGCGGCCTTCGACGCTGCGCAGCGAGGCGTCCGCCGCCGCCTTGAGATGCGTCCAGGCCCACAAATGCCGGCCGTTGTTCTCGGTCTGGTGGGCATAGGCATCGTAGGCGATCTTGCGGTCCGGCACCACATAGTGGAAGCGCAGGCTGGCGATGGAGAGGTCGTCATAGCGCCGCACGAAGGCGTCGGCCTGCTGCTCGCAGATCCATTTCGACAGGCTGTAGGGTTCCTCCGAATAGTTCGGATGCTCTTCGTCGAGCGGGAAATAGTCGTAGCGCGGGCGGCGCGAATAGGAATGGCCGATGGCGTTGACGCTCGAGGCCTGGCAGATGCGCCTGATGCCGTTGGCGATGGCGGCGTGCAGCGCGTTGTAGCTGCCGACGACATTGTTGTTGTGGATCACCTGGTCGGGATGATGGCCGGGCGAGGGGATGGCGGCCATGTGGATCAGCGCGTCGCACCCGGCAAAGGCGGTGACCAGTGCGTCATAGTCGTCCGTGGTGGTGACGAAGCTGCCCGCAAGTCCCTCCATGGGCGGCATGGCCACCCGGTCGATGGCGACCACCTCATGCCCGCGCGCCAGCGCCATTTCGGTGATGGCCCGCCCGATGCGCCCGCTGGCGCCGGTAACCGCAATCCTCATCTCAAGCCCCTCGATTGGAAAGGACGGCCCGGTCCGGGCCGCCGATATGACAGCCCCCGGGCGCCGCGATGCGGCCGGGGGCGGGAACCTAAGCGTTTCCAACAAAGGTGGATACCACTTTTGCGGTTCGGAAACGCGACAAATCAAAGGCTTAGAGCTCCTGTTCTGGTTCAGTCAGAACAGGAGCTCCAAGTCGCGCCGATCAGGCGGGCAGCAGCTCGGTGAGCCGTTCCGCCACGATCTGCGGCTTCTTGTCGTGCAGATAGCACGCGGCTGCCTGGTGCGGGCTGATCTGGAACAGAGGCGGGTTCTGCTCGCACACCGGCATGGCATGCGGGCAGCGCGCCATGAACGGGCAGGCGCCCGGCATGTCGATCGCGCCGCGGCTGATGATCGGCTGGTCGCCCCAGCGCTGGTCGAGGTTCGGCCAGGGAATGGAGTCGACCAAAAGCCGCGTATAGGGATGCTCGGGCGATTTGATCACCGCATCGACATCGCCCGCCTCCATCACCCCGCCGCGATAGAGCACGATGATCGACTTGGCGATGTGATAGGCCGTCGTCAGGTCATGGGTGATGTAGATGATCGACACGCCATGGTCGCGCTGCAAATTGCGCAGGGTTTCGAGGATGTTGGCCCGCAGCGAGGCGTCGACCATCGACACCGGCTCGTCGGCGATCAGCAGGCGCGGCTTCAATAGCAGGGCGCGGGCGACGTTGATGCGCTGGCGCTGGCCGCCGGAGAGCTGGTGCGGGAAGCGCCCCAGAATGTCCTCGGGCCGCAACCCGACCGCCGTCAGCGCCTCCTCCATGCGGTTGCGCGCCTCGGCCCTGGTGCGGGCAAGCTTGAAGCGCTTGATCGGCACGGTCAGCAAATGGTCGACGGTATAGAACGGGTTGAACACCGCGAAGGGGTCCTGGAACACCGCCTGCACCTCGCGCCGGTAGGCGAGGCGTTCCTTGCCCTCCAGCGTCGTGATGTTGCGGCCGCGATAGATGATCTCGCCGGTGGTCGGGGCGATGAAGCCGAGCAGCAGCATGGCGAGCGTGGTCTTGCCGCTGCCGCTCTCGCCGGCCACGGTCATGATGGTCGGCTCGGTCTCGCTGAGGCGCAGCGAGATGTCGCGCAGCGCCACGGTGGCCTTGGCGTTGATCAGGCCGCGCTGGTAGATTTTCGAGACATTGCGCAGTTCGAGCAGGTCGCTCATGGCTTGGCCTCCGTGTCGAACAGATGGCAGGTGACCAGCCGCCCGTCGGATAGCTCGCGCACGGCGGGGCGCTCGGCCGGGCAGCGAGCGAAGGCTTCCGGGCAGCGCGGGTGGAAGGCGCAGCCCGAGGGCAGGCGCAGCAGCGAGGGGGCGAGGCCGGGAATGCCCTGGAAATGCCCCTTGTTCTCGAGATTGGGCAGGCTCGAGATCAGCGCCTTGGCATAGGGGTGCGCGGGGTCGGTGAACATCTCCCTGACCGTCGATACCTCGACGAGCCGCCCGGCATACATCACCGCTACCTTGTCGACGAACTGGGCCATCAGCCCCATGTCGTGCCCGATCAGGATCACCGCGGCGTTGATCTGGTCCTGCACCCGGTCGATGGTCTCCATCACCTGGCGCTGGGTGACCACGTCGAGGGCGCTGGTCGGCTCGTCGGCGATGATCACCTTGGGCTCGAGCAAGATGCCGATGGCGATGCAGACGCGCTGCTTCATGCCGCCCGACAATTCATGCGCATACATGCGGAAGACGGACGGGTCGAGGTCCACCGAGCGCAGCGCGTGCACGCAGCGGTCGTTGATCGCCGAGGCGCTTTCGCGCGGCAGGTGCGAGCGGATGGCGTCGACCATCTGCGCGCCGATGCGCATCACCGGGTTGAGCGAGTTCATCGCCCCTTGCGGGATATAGGCGATCTTGCTCAGCCGGGCCTTGCGCATGCCGGCCTCGTCAAGCGCCATCAGATCCTCGTCATCGACGAAGACGCTGCCGGCCTCGATGCGGCCGGGCGGCTTGATCATGCGCATCATGGCAAGCGCGAGGGTGGACTTGCCCGAGCCGGATTCGCCCACCATGCCGAGCTTCTCGCCGGCGCCGAGGGTGAAGCTGACATCGTCGAGCGCCCGGGCGCGGCCCAGATCGGTGTAATAGGTCACCTCGAGGCCGCTGACGCGCAGCACCGGGTCGCTGGCTGGGACGATTCCGGGCAGGACCGGCTTCGTCAGGCTGGCTATCGTGGCCATTATTCGGACCTCCGCACGCGTGGGTTGGCCAGTTCATCGAGGCCCATATTGATCAGGGCCAGTGAGCCCAGGATGAGGATCATGGCGACGGTCGGCTCGATCGGCCACCACCACCAGCCGTTGAAGAAGGCGCCCTGGGCCTGCGCGGCCCAGATGATGTTGCCCAGAAGCGGCTCGCGCAGCGGGCCGAGACCGAGCACGGCGAGATAGAAGGAGGCGAACACAGCGGCAAACACCTGCGCCACGAAGGCGGCGGCGATGAAGGGCAGCAGGTTTGGCAATATCTCCTTGAAGATGATGCCGAAATCGCTGACGCCCGACAGCTTGGCCACGGCGACGAACTGACGCTCCTTCATGGTCAGCACCTGGGCGCGGATCACCAGCGTCGGGCCCATCCAGGCCAGCATGGCGACGATCCAGGCCATGGTGATGAAGGTGATGTCGCGCTTGTCGAGCGTGCCGGCGATGACGACCTGGATCAAAAGCACCGGGATCGGGGTGAGGATCTGGCAGATGCTGCGGATGATCAGGTCGACCCGGCCGCCGAAATAGGCCGAGGCGAAGCCGAGGACGATCCCGACCGCCGTGCCGATGCCGCCGGCGAGCACGCCGATGACCGCGGTCTGCCACATGCCCACCACCATGGCTGCGAACAGATCGCGCCCGAAGAAGTCGGTGCCGAAGATATAGGGCCAGCCCGGCGGACGGCGCGGCGGGGCGGCGAGCGGATAGGCGTGCTTGGGGTCGATGACCAGAAAGCCGATCACCGTGAACAGGATCAGGAAGACGAGGATGGCAAGGCCCGCCGCGAGACTCCAGTTGCGGCGCAGATAGCGCACGAACAGCTGGAAGCCGTTATATTCGCGGATCTCGGTCTCGGCGGCGGGAAGGGCAACGTTGGCCATGGTGTGCTGGTCCTACTCGTTGCGGATGCGGGGATCGATCAGGGGGTAGATGAACTCCAACGCCGTCATCAGCACGGCGATGGAGATGGTGATGAACAGCACGATGCCGTAGATCACCGGGAAGTCGTTGGACCTGATCGCATTGTTCAGCGTCGTACCGAGCCCGGGCAGGCCGAATATGCCCTCGACGACGATGGCCGAGGTCACCAGCGTGCCCAGCGCCAGCGCGAAGCCGGTCACCTGCGGCAGCATGGCGTTGCGCAGGTAATAGTCGCGGAAGATGCGGATGCCGCTCAGCCCCTTGTGCTCGGCGAAGTTCACATAGTCCTCGCCCTGGATGGTGATGCCCATGCCGCGCATGGACAGCACCCAGGCCCCGACCGAGCCGAGGATGAGCGAGAGCGCCGGCAGCATCTGGTGGCGCGCCATGTCGAGCAGGAACGGCCAGGACCAGTCGGGCACGGTGCCGATGGAATAGGCGCCGCCGAGCGGGGCGAGCCGCAGGCGGAAGGCGACGAAGAACAGCAAGAGCACGCCCATCAGCACCGGCGGCACGCCGGTCAGCAGCACGAAGGGCGTCGCGGTGTTGCGCAGCCAGCGCGGGGCGCGCGGCCAGGCGGCGATGGCGCCGAGCAGATTGCCGATGACGAAGCTGAGGATGGTGGTGATGAACAACAGCCCGATGGTCCAGGGCAGGGACTGGGCGATGAGTTCGGTCACCGTCGTTGGATAGCGCTGCAGCGAATAGCCGAAATCGAAGCGCACGATGCTCCACAGATAGTCGAAATACTGCTCCATCAGCGGCCGGTCGAGGCCGAACTGCTGCTGCATGGATTCGATGATGCGTTCCATGTCCGCCGGGGCGAAGCCTCCGGTGCGCGCCAGCTCCGCGAAGCGTTCGCGGATGGCGTTGCGCGGGGACATGCGCGGAATGAAGAAGACGATGGTCGAGGCAGACCAGATGACGAGGACGAGAAACGCCAATCGCCGCAGGATGAGTTTGACGGACACGCAACCAACTCCGACACGGGGCGCTTGGGGATGCGCGGCGAGCGCGCATCCCCGTCGCGGTTATTCAGCCGGCTGCAGCGACACCACGACCGGAAGGCCGGTATGCGCCCAGAAGGCTCCGTTGGTGCCGAGGGCGGGGTTCTCCGCGGTCGGCCAGTTGGTCCAGTAGGTCTGGTTGTAGGCGATGCGGTGCAACCACTGGATGATCGGGATGTCGATCTGGTCGCGCCAGTAGATCTCCAGCGCCTTGACCGCATTCTCCTGGAACACCGGATCGTCCGAGGACAGCGGCGCCATGATGTCGAGGATGGCGTCGTATTCGGGGTTCGCGTAGCGCGAGAAGCGGTTGTTGCCGGCAGCGACGCCGATCGCGTTGCTGTAGCGGCCGTGATAGAGCTCGAAGGTCGCGTAGGGGTCCTTCAGGCTCGCGCCGTGGCCGAACAGATAGAGGCCCGCGGCGCCGTCGGTCATGTTCTGCAGCGCATCGGTGCCGAAGTTGAGCGAGGCGTCGAAGCCGCCATTGCGCAGCATCTCGACCAGGATCGGGGCGATGTCGGAATGGATGCCCTCGAAGGCCTGGATGGTGGCGTTGACGGTCTCGCCGTCGCGTTCCCACATGCCGTCGCCATTGCGGGTGAAGCCGGCTTCCTCCATCAGCGCCGCGCTTTCGTCGGCGTCCATCTTGCCCGGCTCGTACTGCTCGATCAGCGCCTGCACCTCGGGGGTGTCGACGAAGGCCTGCAGGCCCGGATAGAGCGGGAAGGGGAAGATGGTGGCGATCTCGGCGCCCTCGTAGAGGATGTCGTTGATCAGCTGGCGGTCGATGACCCGGTTCATTGCGCGCCGCACGCGGGCGTCGCTATAGGGCTCGAGCTGGGTGTTCACCCACAGCGAGTTCGGCCACCAGTCGAGATAGCCATAGGGTGACTCGTTGCCGGCATGGGTGGTCACGGCCGGGTTCTGGGCTAGGATGTTGCCGATCACCGTCGAGCGCATGTCGAGGGCCGAATCCATCTCGTTGTTCACGATGCGCTGGGCGACCGTGTCCATGTTCTGGCCGACCTGGCCGCCGAGATTGACGATGACGATGCGCTTGACCGCCGGCACGTCGTCGACCAGCCCGGCCTCGACGCCCCACCAGTCCTCGCGCAGCTCGAAGATCTTCTGGTTCATGTTCCAGGCCACGAGGTCGTACGGGCCCGAATGCGGAATGTCGGTGCCGCCCGGATAGGAGTTGACGTCGTCGACCTCGCTCAGCGCGTGCGCGGGAACGATGGGGATGCCGGTGTCGAACTTTTCCGTGAGCACTTCGAACTTGAAGCGCGGGGCGGGGATCTTGAAGGTGACGTCCACCGTGTGCTCGTCCACCGCCGTCACGCTTTCGACGAACTGGTCGAACTGGGCGTGGTAGGGCAGCATGGTGTTGTTCATCTGGCCTTCGAAGGTGAAGACCACGTCGGCCGAGGTCACCGGCGTGCCGTCGCTCCATTCGGCGAGCGGGTTGAGCGCGATGCGCAACTCGGTGAAGTCGTCATTGGTGTATTCCATGCTCTCGGCCAGCCAGGGGATTTCCTGGTCCGAGAAGATGCCGAAATACATCAGCGGCTCCCACATGAAGACATTGCCTTCCTGGTGGGTGTAGCCGGGCACGGCCCATGGATTGGTGACGCCGATCGGCGAGGTCACGCTCCAGCCCAGGATGAGCTGCTCATTGCGTGCGAGTTCGGGAAGCGGGCTTGCGGGCACGATTTCCGTGGCCGCGGTCGCGCTCTGCGCGTGAGCCGCAACGGGCGCGAAGACGAGAGCACCCGTAACAAGTGTTGCGGCGAGTAGCTTGGTAACCATCTGACAGTCTCTCCCTATCCTGTCGATTGGATGATTGGCGCCAAGGCCATGTGGACAAGGCCCTGTGGACAAGGCGATGTGCACGGAGCCATGCGCACGATTGCGTGCGCGGGCCATGTGCGACAGCCGGTGCGGCAGCCAGTCCAGCAGCCATGTCGATGTGATCCGGCACGCCCCCCGTGCCTGCGGTCCTCCTCGTGGTTTCCGGCTCCTCCAAGCCGGCCGATCCGCGCGGCAGGTGCCGGACGCCGATCGCGATTTACCCTCCGCCGGCAAATCCCGCCCGTTCACGCAAATGGATCTGCGCGGCGAGCTGGACGTCCAGCGATGTTCGTGAGCCAAACTGACCGGAAGGCAATGCTCCGGTTGAATGGTCTTTATTCTCCTCGAAATCGGATCGCCCGCCTTTGGCGGTCCGTCCGACTTTTATTGTTGATACAAGGCTTAGGCCCGGTGTTTTGGTCTGTCAATACAACGATTCCGGATCGGCGGCGCCTCGGCCCGTCGCGGGCCGAGGCGTCAGATCGCAAAGGCGGCCACGCTGTGGCGCACGGTCAGCGGACGCTCGGGATCGAGCGCGATGGCGGTGGGAACGCCGCGGGCGTTGATCGGGTTGGGTTGGGTGCCGACCGCATTGCCGAGGTCGAAGGCGGCGATAACCGGCTCGACCCCGATGGCGCGGAAGCGCCCGTTCCAGGGCGGGGCCTCGATGCCGCCATCGGTGTGCCAGATCTGCAGCGAGGGCAGCAGATTGCGGTCCCAGTCGAGCTCGAAGCCGGCGCCCTCGTCGAGATAGAGCCCGCGTAATGGCGAGCGCACGCCGCAAAGCTGGGCGTTGACCGCACGGACGGCGATCGGCACGTGGCCGAGATCGTGGGTCTCGTCGCCAAACGGCATCTCGTCCAGCCGGGCGAAATCCTGCGCCGAGCCTTCCGGCAGGCTGCCCGGATGCACGAGCCCGAAGTCGAAATCGGCGCTCAGCTCCAGCCGGCCCTTCTGTTCTGGAAGACGGAAATTGGGGTGCAGGCCCACCGTGGTGCGGGTCGGCGCGCGGGTGTGGATGGTCAGCGAGAAATCGAGCGCCGGGGCGTCCGCACGGGCGCGGATCGTGCGCTCGAGCCGCGTCACCGGCATGTCCTGGGGATAGTCGAGCGCCCAGGTGACGAAGTCGTCATCGCCCTCGATCACGGTCCAGCTGGAATCGGCGGCCGGGCCGTGCAGGCCGTGGGTGGGCTCGCCGCCCATCACCGCCTGCCAGTCCGCCGGGCCGGCGGGCGCGCGGCCGTCGCGGCCGAAGGGCACGCAGACGAAGTCGCCGCCCATTTCGCGCGTATGCGCCGGCACCTCGGGGTCGTCGATGGTGCCGGCCCAGGGCGCGCGGGCGAAGGGCCGGAACGGGCCCGAGGGCAGGGCGAAGGCGCATTCGGCCAGCATGGCGCCGATGGCGATGATGCGCGCTTCGCCATGCGCCCAGCGCAGGCGATGCTCCGGGATCACCGTCCCGCTCACCGCGTGATCACCGCCGACAGCGCGTCGGGATCGGCGGTGAGCGCGATGGCACCGGCCGGGTAGCCGTTGACCGCGAGGATATGGGCGGTCATGTCGCGATACTGGTCCTCCTCCATCTGGCCCGGGCGCGATGGCGGCATGGTCTGCACCTTGGCGAGCAGTTCGCCCACCGTGCGGCCGTCCCAGCGTCCGGCGAAGAAAGTGCCGGCCAGCGGCGGCGCGTAATTGGCCGCCGTCAGGTTCGCCCCGTGGCACGAGGCGCAGTTGGCGGCGTAGAGCTGCTCGCCGCTCGCCGCCTGCGCCTCGGTGAACACCGGCGCTGCACCGGTATCCGCGGCATTGATCGCGGTGGTGTCGGTTTCCACCGCTTCGGCCTCGGCCGCATCGTCGTCGTCCGCCGTGCCTTCGTCGCCGCGATAGGTGAAGGCGAGGATGGCGCCGGGGTTCTGCATCTCGAAGGTGGTTCCGCCCTCGAGCGAGGCGGCGACGCCGCCCGGATCGGTGGCAACATAGAGCGTCAGCCCGTCGGGGCTGAAGGCGATGTCGCGGAAGCGGTTCTCCGACTGGAAGTAGCGCTCCACCGGCCCGCTCAGAGACTGCCCGTCCTCGGATAGCGGCAGCACGTAGATCGAGCCGTGCTTGAGCGTCGACAGGACGATCGAGTTGCTCCAGGCCGGAATGGCCTCGCCGGTATAAACCTCGAGGCTCGACGGGGCGACGGTCGGCCAGCAGATGAAGTCGATGCCGCCGCAGGCCGGATCGACGAAATTCCAGTCGCTGGGCACGGTGAACAGCGCCGCCAGCGGATCCTGCATCGGCTCGGTCCATGAGGTCTCGTCCTCCACCGGCACCGAGGGGTCGATGGTGATGTCGGAGAATTCGAGCTCGGCGCAGGGCGTCGTCGCCTCCGACCATTGCGCGAACTGATAGGCCATGTCGTCGCGGAAGCCGGCCACGCGCGGCCAGCCGTAATTGCCGCCGGGCACGATGATGTTGACCTCGTCGTCGCTCTTCGGCCCATGCTCGGAGGAATAGAGCGTGCCGTCCGGCCCGAAGCCCAGGCCCTGCGGGTTGCGGTGGCCGTAGGAATAGATGTGGCTCACCAGCCCGTCGATCTCGGGATTGTCCTCGGGAATGGCGCCGTCCGGGGTCAGGCGCAGCACCTTGCCCTGATAGGCGGCGTAATCCGAGGCGTCGAGCTCGTCCGCGGTGGGCAGGCGCTGGGCCTCGATCGGCACGCACCAATTGCCCAGCTGGCCTTTGCCGCCGTCGCCGATGGTATAATACACCATGCCGTCCGGCCCGATCTGCAACCGCCCGGAATTGTGGTCGTTGCTGGCCGGCAGGCCGGCGATGATCTCGACCGGCTCGCCCAGCGTGTCGGTGTCGGCATCATAGGTCAGCCGCACGATCTTGGCGTAGAGATAGCGGTGCGGATTGCCCTCGACGTCGAAATGCGGATAGGCGCCGCGCTCGGGGTCGGAATAGGTGTAGGCGGTATAGACGTAGTCGTTGCCGGTCCCTTGCAGCAACTCGGGATGCAGCGCGAGGCCGAGCAATCCGTCCTGCCCGCCGGGGGCCTCGGCCTCGTCGATCTCGATCAGCACGTGCTGCTCGCCGGTCTCGGGGTCGATGCGGCTGATGCGGGTGCCGACGCGCTCGGTGGTCCACAGATGGTCGTCCGGCCCGTAGACGATCTCCCAGGGCGCGCCGAGCCCGGAAACGATCTCGCGCATCTCGAAATCAAGCGTGCCCAGAACGACGTCGTCGGGCATGTGCTGTGCCGCTGCGGGCGCTGCCGACAGCAATCCGGCCGCCAGGGCGGCTGCGAGATATCTCACTTTGCGTCTCCTCGAACTGGTCGCCTTGCCGGCCGCGCATGGGGCGCGCGGGCGCATTCCGCTGGCGACATCTTTGGTGAACGGTAGCCCAAATGCCAATGTTGTCAAACGGTTCCGCTTGTCGCTTTTTGTGAAGATTCGTTTCATGCGTCCGTATCCGCGTTGCACAGCACGGTGCGCCGCTGCATAGTCGGCTGGGGAAGAGGAACGACATGCAAGCCAGTTTCGACTTTGCCGGTGCCCGCGTGCTGGTGATCGGCGCCAGCCGTGCCGGCATCGGCGCCGCCATCGCCCGCGCCTTCAAGGGCGCCGGCGCCGAGGTTACCATCACCGGCGTCGAGGATGCGCCGGCGCCCGAGGACCGCGATGTCTTCCGCTATGAAAGGCTCGACGTCACCGATCTCGACGCGGTGCGCGCGCTGGCCACCGGCTTCGACACGCTCGACGTCCTCGTCAACTGCGCCGCCATCACCGCGCGCGGCGAGGAGATGGAGCCGGGCTTCTTCCAGCGCGTGGTCGACGTCAATCTGTTCGGCACCTTCCGCACCGCCGAATCCTTCCATGGAGCGCTTGCGGCGAAAAAGGGCGTCATCGTCAATATCGCCTCGATGTATGCCCGCTTCGGCAGCCCGCGCAATCCGGCCTATGGCGCCTCCAAGGCCGCGGTGGAGCAGCTCACCAGATCGCTCGCCATCGCCTGGGCGCCGGACGGCATCCGCGTCAATGCGCTCGCCCCCGGCTTCATCGTCACCGAGCAGTCGGCCCGCAGCCGCACCGATCCGCAGCATGTCGCCAACGTCAATGCCCGCACTCCGCTGGGGCGCTGGGGCCAGCCCGAGGACATCGCCGGCACGGCCTTGTTCCTCGCCTCCGATGCCGCTGCGTTCATCACCGGGGCCTGCATCCCCATCGACGGCGGCTATTCGGTCGTGTGAAGCTCGTTTTGAGGGGGGAGGGCATTATGACCAGGCTGGGCGATATCGGCGTCGGCATCATCGGCACGGGGTTCATCGGCACCGTGCATCTGGGGGCGCTGCGCCGGCTCGGCGTGCGCATCGCCGGCGTTCTCGGCTCCAGCCCCGAGCGCGGCGCCGAGCGTGCCGAAGCGCTGGGCGTCGCCGCCTATGCCTCGCTGGACGAGATGCTGGCCGATCCGGGCGTCGACGTCGTCCATGTCACCTCGCCCAATCACGCCCATTACGCGCAGGTGAAGGCCATCCTCGCCGCCGGCAAACATGTGATCTGCGAGAAGCCGCTGGCGATGACCTCGGCCGAATCCGCCGAGATGGTCGAGCTCGCCCGGGCCAGCGGCAGGGTCGCGGCGGTGTGCTACAATGTGCGCTTCTATCCGCTCAACCAGCAGGCGCGCGGCATGGCCGAGGCCGGCGAACTGGGCGATATCCGCCTCGTCACCGGCCACTACCACCAGGACTGGCTGGCCCACGACACCGACTGGAACTGGCGCCTCGAAACCGGCGAGGGCGGCGCCCTGCGCTCGGTGGCCGATATCGGCACCCACTGGATCGACCTGACCAGCTTTATCGCCGGCATGAAGCCCGTTGCGCTGCTCGCCGAGCTCGCGACCTTCATCCCCGAGCGCCAGCGCCCGCTGGGACCCGTGGAAACTTTCACCAAGTCGACCGGCAACACCGAGACCCGCCCCATCGCCACCGACGATGCCGGGCTGATCCTGTTGCGCTACGCCAATGGCGCGCGCGGTGCGCTCACCACCAGCCAGGTTAGCTTCGGGCGCAAGAACACGCTCGAATGGGAAATCTCCGGCTCCGCCGCGTCCGCTTCATGGCTCAGCGAAACGCCCGACCAGCTCTGGCTCGGCCATCGCGACGGGCCCAACCAGATCCTCGCGCGTGATCCGGGCCTGATGAACGCCTATGGTACCGGCGCCGCCAGCCTGCCGGGCGGGCATGTCGAAGGGTTTGCCGATAGCTTCTTCGCCTTCTTCCGCGCGGTTTATGCCGACATCCTCGCCGGCGCCCGCGCGGACGATGCGCGCTATGCCGGCTTCGAGGACGGGCATTACGAAATGCTGTTCTGCGACGCCGTGCTGCGCAGCGCGCAATCGGGCAATTGGGTCGAGATCGGCCGGGACGATAGATAAGGACAGATCATGCAACTTGGATTTCTCACCGCGCCATTCCCGGACACCGACCTGTTCGCGGTCGCCGACTGGGCCGCCGGCAACGGTTTTTCCGCGCTCGAGATCGCCTGCTGGCCGCGCTCGGGCGGCGAGGCGCGCCGCTATGCCGGCACCTCGCATATCGATGTCGCCAATCTCGAAGCCGGCGAAGCCAAGGACATCGTCGCCCGGCTCTCGGAGAAGGGGATCGCCATTTCCGGGCTCGGCTATTATCCCAACCCGCTGCATGAGGACGAGGCGCACCGCACCGAGGTGCTGGAGCATCTGCGCAAGGTGATCGCCGCTGCCTCGCTGATGGGCGTCAGGGTGGTCAACACCTTCATGGGCGGCGACCGCAGGCTCAATCTCGACGAGAACTGGGCCCGCGCCGAAAAGATCTTTCCGGACATCGTGCGCCATGCCCGCGACAGCGGCGTCACGCTGGCCTTCGAGAACTGCCCGATGATCTTCAGCCACGACGAATGGCCGGGCGGGCACAACATCGCCTATTCGCCGAAGACGTGGCGGCGCATCTTCGAGGCATGGGGCGACGATGTGGGGATGAATTACGACCCCTCGCACCTCGTGTGGCAGATGATCGACCAGGCGCGGTTCGTCCGCGAATTCGGGCCGCGCATGGTGCATGTCCATGCCAAGGACGTCGCGATCGACCGCGACGGGCTCTACGAGAACGGCGTCATGTCGGTCGGCATGGGCTGGCAGGTGCCGCGCATGCCGGGGCTCGGCGATGTCGACTGGCCCGGTTTCTTCGCCGGGCTCTATCGTGCCGGTTATGACGGCCCCGTCGTCATCGAGCATGAGGATCGCGATTTCGAGGGGACCGACGACAAGCTCAAGCGCGGCTTTCTTCTTGCGCGCGATGTACTTGCGCCTTTCATCAAGTAAGGTGTTAATGCTGCCGACTACGCAGGGATATCAGGGAGGACTTTTACAATGAAGAAGCTGCTTCTGGCCGCCACGGCGGTCGGGCTGGTGACCGGCATGGGCAATCTCGCCCTGGCCCAGGAATACACCATCGGCGTGTCCAACACGGTGCAGGGCAATGGCTGGCGCGAGGAGATGATCTGCGCCATCAAGGCCCAGGCGCTCGATTCCGGGCAGGTCGCCTCGCTCAACATCGCGCATCGCAACACCGACGCCGCCGGCCAGCTCGAGGACATGCGCAATCTGATCGAAGCCGGGGTCGATGCCATCGTCGTCAACCCGGCCAGCCCCGACGCCCTCAACTCGGCCATCGCCGAGGCGACCGAGCGCGGCATCGTCGTGGTCGCCGTCGACCAGGCCGTGTCCGAGGAATCGGCCTATGTGGTGTCCAACAACCAGGAAGAATACGGCTATCTCGGCGCCAAATGGCTGTTCGAGGCCATCGGCGGCGAGGGCAGCGTCGTCTATATGCGCGGCGCCGCCGGCGCTGCGGCCGATGACGACCGCGACCGCGGCTTCCGCCGCGCGCTCGAGGAGTTCCCCGGCGTCAGCGTGGTGCATGAGGTATTCACCGGCTGGCAGCAGGATCAGGGCAAGCAGCAGATCCTCGACTATCTGGCCACCGGCATTCCGTTCGACGGCGTGTGGACCTCGGGCATCGACAACGTCATCGTCGACGCCTTCGTCGAATCCGATGCGCCGCTGGTGCCCATCGTCGGCGCCGACAATGCCGGCTTCGTCGGCCAGCTCGCCAGCGTCGATGGCCTCGTCGGGGCTGCGGTGACCAATCCGGGCTCGATCGGCGGTGCCGGCGTGACCCTGGCGCTGCAGGTTCTCGACGGCAACGCGCCGGAAGACCGCATCGTTCTGGTCAACCCCGAGATCTGGGACAATGTCAGCGATGAAGGCCAGGTCAACATCGCCGAGGCGCAGAACCCCAATCTCGATCCCGAATGGCCGGTCTCCGTGTCGATCCCCGACTGGACGACCTACACCACCGAAGAGATCATCGCCTGCCGCGGCCCCGGCGAGTGAGGTTAGCACGGCTCCCGGCGTCTTGCCGGGGGCCGCATCCGTTTTCAGCGAGAGGATAACGCCGAGATGACGGATCAGGCGGCCTTGCGCCCCGTTCTGGACGCGCAGGGCATCGCCAAGCGGTTCGGGGCGGTGACGGCCCTGAAACAGGCCTCGCTCACCCTCAACCGGGGCGAGATCGTGGCCCTGATGGGCGCCAACGGCGCCGGCAAGTCGACCTTCGTCAAGATCCTGACGGGGGCGCTGCATCACGACAGCGGCACCATCCGGCTCGAGGGGCGTGCGCAGCGTTTTTCCTCGCCGGCCGATGCGCGCCGCTCGGGCATCATGCCGGTCTATCAGGAACCCTCGCTGATCCCCGATCTCGAGGTCATCGACAATCTGCGCCTGCTCGACGCGCCGGTCGCGGCCGTGCGCCACTGGGTGGCCGAGCTCGGCATTCCCGACCTGCCGCTCGGCGAGCCTATCTGGCGCCTGCCGCTCGCCACGCTGCGCATCCTCGATCTGGCGCTGACGCTGGCCAGCGAGCCCAAGGTGCTGATGCTCGACGAGATGACGGCGGCGCTGCCCACCGACCTCGTCGAGCGCGTGCTGCGCGTCGTGCGCGCCCAGGCCGATGCCGGGCGTGCCGTCATCTACATCTCGCACCGCTTCGCCGAGATCGCCGAGGTGTGCGACCGCGCCAGCGTGCTGCGCGACGGCGTCACCGTCGGCGATTTCACCATCGAGCCCGGCATCGAGGAAAAGATCGTCGAATTGATGCTCGGCGTGCTGCCCACCGCCGCCGCGATCACCCCCCGTGCCGCCGAAAGCCGGGCGGTGGCCACGCCGCGCCTCTCGGTGCAGAATCTCGCCGCCGGCAGCAAGCTCGCCGACGTCTCCTTCGATCTTTTCAAGGGCGAGGTGCTCGGCGTCGTGGCGCTGGAAGGGCAGGGGCAGGATGAATTGTTCGACGTCCTCGCCGGCTATCGTCGCTCCGCTGCCGGCACCGTCGCGGTCGACGGCCGCAAGGTAAAATTCTCCCATCCCGCCGACGCCATCGCCGCCGGCCTCACCCTGGTGCCGGGCGACCGCAAGGATGCGCTTTTGATGCAGCGTTCGGTGCGCGAGAACATCGCCCTGCCGCTGCTCGCCCGCCCGCGCAACTGGGGTGCCATCAGCATGCGCCGCGAGGCCGAGCGGGTGAACGAGGCCGTCACCCGCCTCCAGATCGACATGCGCGCCCAAAGCGAGGTGCAGCGCCTCTCCGGCGGCAACCAGCAAAAGGTCACCATCGGCCGCTGGATCGCCGCCGGCGTCGAAACGCTGTTGCTGTTCGACCCCACCCGCGGCATCGACGTGCGCACCAAGCGCCAGATCTATCCGCTGGTGCGCGAGCTGGCCGAGCAGGGTGCCGCCATCCTGTTCTACACCTCCGAGCTCGCCGAGATCGCCATGGCCTGCGACCGCGTCGTCGTCATCTTCGGCGGCCGCGTGGTCGACGTCATCGACGCCGCCGATGCCAGCGAGGCCAATCTGATGCGCGCCGCCTACGGGCTCACCGAAAAGGACCGCGTGGCCGAGGGGGCGCAGCCATGAGCCGCTTCCTCGTCAAGCACGCCTGGACCCTCGGGCTGGTCGGCATCTTGGTGATCCTGTTCGCCTTCACGCGCATAATCCAGCCCAATTTCGGCCCCTCCGGCGTCGATTCCCTCGCCCGCGCCGCGCTGCCCTTCGCCTTCGCCACGGTCGGCATGGCCATCGTCATCATCGCCGGCGGGATCGATCTGTCCATTGCCTCGGTCATGGCCGTGGCCGGCGTCACCGCCGCCGTCCTCATGCAGGGCGCCGATGATGGGCAGGTCGTGTTCATCGTCGCCGCCGTGCTGGCCATGGGCGCCGGCATGGGCGCGATCAACGGCATGCTGATCGTTCTCACCCGCGTGCCCGACATCGTCGTCACCCTAGCCATGCTGTTCGTGTGGGAAGGCGTGGCGCTGTTGATCCTCAACGCGCCGGGCGGCTCCACCACGCCCTGGCTGCGCGCCATGATCGTCGGGCCCATACAGATCCCCGGCCTGCCGCCCGAGCTGTTCGCCTATGTGCCGAAATCGGTGATCGCGCTCGCCATCTTCGTCGCGCTGGTGTGGATTCCCATCAAGCGCTCCAAGCTCGGCCTGTCGATCTACGCCATCGGCTCCGACCCAAACGCCGCCTATCGCTCGGGCATTCCCATCGGGCTCACCCGCGTCGCCGCCTATGCGCTGGCCGGCTTCTTCGCGGCGCTGGGCGGGGTGTCCATCACGCTGTCGACCGGCATCGGCGAACCCATTCCCGGCCCCTACCTGCTCGCCAGCGTCGCCGCCGTGGTGCTGGGCGGGGTGATGCTGGGCGGCGGGCGCGGCGGCATTCTCGGCCCGATCGTCGCCGTCTTCATCCTCCGCCTCGTCCGGCTCGACCTCACTCTGCTCTCGGTCG
>JAEWHZ010000183.1 GCA_023387585.1 Pseudomonadota bacterium | reverse complement strand
CGGTGATGTTGAACATCAGCACCATGACCGGCATGATCCAGAACTGGATGCCGCCGGTGCCGGAGGTGGGCAGCCAGCCGAGCTGGAGCGCGAGGATCAGGATGGCGATGATGGCGATCCAGAATTCGGGAGCGCTCGCCGCCGCCAGCGAGAACAGGCTCAAGGCGCGGTCCAGCAGGCTGCCCTGCCAATAGGCGGCCAGCGGCCCCAGGGTCATGGCGACGATCAGCGCCAGGGCCACGGTGATTCCGGCCAGTTGCAGGGTGAAGGGATAGGCGGCGAGCACGACGTCGATCGCCGGCGCGTTCCAGCGGATCGACATGCCCATGTCAAGCCGGAGCAGGTCGATCAGATAGTGATAGAACTGCACGAAGACCGGCTGGTCGTAGCCATGGGCGGCGCGGAATGCGGCGACCATGTCGAGCGTCGCATTCTCAGGCAGATAGAGGCGGGCCGGATCGCCGGTCAGGCGGCTGAGGAAGAAGGCGAGAACCAGCAGTCCCGCCATCGCGACCAGGCTCTGCAGTGCCCGCCTTAGAAGAAAAGAAGCCACCAGCGTCCACCAGGCTCAGCGCAGGATTTCGACGGTGTGGCGCTTGAGCAGGTCGTCGTCATAGACGATGCCCAGTCCGGGACCGTCCGGCACGCGCATATGGCCGTCGGCCCCCAGCTTCAGATCGTTGACGACGCCGAACTGCTGCGCTTCGTTGGGCAGCAGCACCTCGAACATGGCCGAGTTCGGCAGCGCCATCGCCAGATGCAGGTTGGCGATGTTGTTGGTGGAGTTGCCGCCGTGATGAATCTCGTAGTTCATGTGGAAGGCATGGGCGAGATGCGCGGCCATGAGGCAGGGGGTCAGCCCGCCCTTCACCACCACGTCGCCGCGCAAGGCGTCGGTCGCGCGCAGGGTGAGCCATGGCGCATAGGCCCCGAGGCCGCCGGGAATCTTCTCCGTGGCCATCACCATGATGTCCAGCTTCTCGCACAGCTTGATGTAGCTGTGGATGTCCTCGTAGGGGAGCGGGTCCTCGTACCAGTGATACTTCATCTCGCTCAGCGCCAGCCCGAGCTTGAGCGCCTCGGGATATTTGAGCACGCCGGTGGGGTCGCACATCAGCATGAAGTCGGGGCCGACCGCATCGCGCACGCGCTGGTGCAGCTTGATGTTGGTGTCGATGTCGATGTCGAAGGGCGGGTGGGTCTTGTAGCCGACATAGCCCAGTTCCTTGACCATCACGGCCTCGTCGACATAGGCCTCCAGCGTGGGCAGCGTGGCGGAGCTGGCATAGGTCGGAAGGCTCTGCTGCCGCGTGCCGATCATTTGGTGTATCGGCATGCCGGCGACCTTGCCGGCCAGGTCCCACAGCGCGACGTCGATGGCGCCGATGGCGCGGTAGGAGGTCGAGTTGAGGCGGGGCATCAGGCTGTCATTGATCAGGGTGCGCTCGAGCGCATTCCGTCCCAGGATCGCCGGCTTGAGCACGTTGATGACCGACCACGCCTCGATCTGGGCGCTTCGGTAGGAGGAGCCCAGGAAGCACTGCCCGGTGACCCCTTCATCGGTCTCGATGGTGAGCAGGGCGATCTGGCTGGCCTTCAGGACCGGATTGTATTTCGAGTAGAGGACTTTGGCCCCCGGCCACTCGATCATGGTCAGGCTCAAATCGGTAATCTTCAAGGGACGACTCCAGTGCAGCAGGGGGTGATCTGCCGCGACGGGGATCGCCGCGGCAGGGTCGGCGCTATTTGAACGTAATGGCGGTCAGGTCGACCGCGTCGGTCAAGAAGATATCCGGCGTGAAGTCGATGCGCTCGCCGATGCGGACATGGGATACGAGGTGGAAGAGCGGCACGAAGACGTCGTCCTCGTAGAGCCGGTGATAGATCTCGCTCCACAGCGCCAGGCGGTCCTCGCCGCCCGCGATGGTGGCCTGCTCGACCAGCGCGTCGATCTCCGCGTCGCACAGGGCCGACTGGCTCGAATCGCAGACGATCTTGTTGGTCAGGTTGAAGCTGGCATCGCCATAGGGGTTGCCCGTCCGCGCCTGCAGCACATTGGCGCCGCGATCGGCCTTGAGCGGGGCGAAATTATATTCGCTCCATTCGGCCGCCTCCATGAAGCGCAGATTGATGTTGAGTCCGACATCCGCCCACATGGCCGCGATCGCCTCAGCGGCTTCGGACGCGTTGGTGAAGTGCCCGTTGCGCACGAAATACTGGATCTCGGTGTCGACGGGGACGCCGGCGGCACGCGCTTCGTCGATAAGCGCCCGGGCCTGGTCCGGATCATAGGCATAGGGGGCGACGTCGCCGGGGTAGCCCGGAATGAATGGCGGGGAAATCGCGACCGCCTGAATTGATTCCGCCGGGAAGATCGTGCCCTGAAGCCCCTCGCGGTCGACCGCGAGGTTGAGGGCCTCGCGCATCCGCAGATCATCGAACGGCGGCAGCAGCGTGTCGATGCGCAGGAATACGGTTTCCGCGGTCGGATAGGTCAGGTCGGTCTCAGGGTTGGTAGCGTCCTGCGGGGCGATGTAGGGCGCGAGGTCGGCTTCGCCGATCTGCACCATGGCGGCGCCCACGGAGGATTCGGCGCGCCACACGAAACGCGCGCGCTCGGCGGCAGGCTGCTCGCCCCACCAGTCGTCGTTGCGTGCGAGCACGATCTCGACGCCGGGCTCATAGGTCTCGAACATGTAGGGGCCCGTTCCGACCGCGGTCTGGGCCAGGGCGTCCATGGGCGTGTTGGGCGACACGATCATCGCCTGCGCCATGTAGGTCGGCAGGATCGGCAGCGGAACCGACGACACGAGCTCGAGCGTGAGATCGTCGATGGCGGTCGGGGTCACGGTGACCTGCGCGAAGAACTCGCCGCGCGCATGGCAGTCGAGGTCGGAGCCGATCAGGCGCTCGATCGATCGCGCCGCGGCCTCGGCATTGAAGGCGCTTCCGTCATGGAAGGTCACGCCCTCGCGCAGGGTGAAGCGCCAGGTCACGTCATCGAGCTGTTCCCAGCTCGTGGCCAGCGCCGGGTTCACCGAGCCGTCGGCCGCGCTGATCATGGTCAGGCCCTCGACCACGTTGTGCTTGGTCACCCGGCCGTTGACCGAGCGGCTGGCATTGCAGCCGTCGAGGCTGGTCGGTTCCTCGCGGAGCACGATCGTGACGCCGGTGTCGGCATCCTGTGCAAATGACGGCGAGCCGGAAAAGCCGGCCATCACAGCGAGCGCTATCGCGCTCGTCTGAACTCTTGCTTGGGTCAGTCGCATATCCATTCCTCCCTCGTGACGTTCGCCGCC
>JAEWHZ010000179.1 GCA_023387585.1 Pseudomonadota bacterium | reverse complement strand
AGCCCGTCAATGCCGCGCGCCAGCTCGGCCATGGCCCTGATGGCGTTCTGCGAGGAATTGGACTGCATGGTGGAGCCGAGCCGGTCGAACATGGCCTGCATGTCCTGGCCCGACACGCCGAGCCCGTTGGCCTGCATGGCGGTGACCGGGTGGTCGAGCTCGGTCATAGAGGTCATCCAGTCCTCGAGATCGGTATAGAAGGCGTTCTGGGCCTGGCTGGTCTGAAGATCGAGAAAACCGAGCACCAGCGAGCCGGACAGGCCGAACAGCGAGGAGGAGAAGGCGGTGCCCATGCCGCCGAGCGGGGCGGCGAGGCCTTCCTTGAGATTGGCGAACAGGGCGGCGCTGTCGCCCTGGGTGACGTCGAGCGCCTGGATGACCGAGGCCACCGAGGAGACGGTCTCGAGCAGGCCGTAAAAGGTGCCGAGCAGGCCGAGGAACACCAGAAGCCCCGTGAGGTAGCGCGAGGTGTCCTTGGCCTCGTCGAGCCGGTTGCCGACCGAATCGAGGATGGAGCGCATGGAGGAGGGCGTGATGACCGTCTCGCCGATGCGCTCGCGGAACAGCCCGGCGATGGGGGCAAGCAGGATGGGCGGGCGCACGTCGCCCTGGGTGCCGTCCTGGAAGGCGTTGACCCATTTGACTTCCGGGAACAGGCGGATGACCTGGCGGATGGACAGGAAGATGCCGACCGCCAGGACGAACAGGATCATCGAGTTGATGAAGGGGTTGGCCCAGAAGAAGGTTATGAGGGTGGGCAGGAGGATGAGCGCGACCAGCGCGATCAGCACGAGGAAGATGAGAATCTTGACGAGATAGACCGTGGGACTCGCCAGCTGGTAGGGATCGTAGACCTGCGTCATGTGGGGCGCTGTTCCTTGCCAGACGGGTCACCCGGACGGGTTTGCCCGGCCGTCACCGTTTCGAGCCGACACTAGAGCATTTCCCGTTCAGGGGGAAACGGCCAATGCTCCCATGCCGCGGAGGCGCTTCAGCGCACTTCGCGCAGCGTCTTGAGCAGGGCGGCCTGCACGGTCTCGTTGCCGGCGACGACCTCGCCGTTCCAGATCGAGCCCGGCTTGCCGGAGAAATCGGTCATGAAGCCGCCGGCCTCGCGCAGCAGCAGCGCGCCGGGGGCGACGTCCCAGGGCTGCAGATCGGCTTCCCACATGGCGTCGTAGCGGCCCATGGCGAGCCAGGCGAGATCCATCGAGGCCGAGCCCGAGCGGCGGATGCCGGCGACAGCGGGGTTGACGTGCATGACCTGTCGGGCGCCGAGCGCGTCATTGGGGCGCCCCAGCGTCTTGATGCCGGTGACGACGACGCAGTCGGCGAGGTGCTTGCGCTGGGCGACGCGCAGGCGCTTGCGATCGGACAGCCAGGCGCCGCCGCCCTTTTCGGCAGTGAACAGCTCGTCGAGGATCGGATTGTAGATCAGCGAAGCGACGATCTCGTCGCCGCGCTGCAAGGCGATGGCGACGGCGAAGAGCGGGATCGAATGCAAAAAGTTGGTGGTCCCGTCGAGCGGGTCGATGATCCAGCGGTGCTGGCCGTCGGTGCCGGCGACCTCGCCGCCTTCCTCCATCAGGAAGGCATAGGTGGGGCGGGCCTTGCGCAGCTCATCGAAGATGATCTGCTCGGCGCGCCTGTCGGCGGCGGAGACGAAATCGCCGGGACCCTTGCGCGAGACCTGCAGGTTCTCGACCTCGTTGAAATCGCGCGTCAGCGACTTGCCTGCCTTGAAGGCGGCCTGAACCATGATGTTGAGCAGTGCGGAACGGGCCATGTCGGTCCTGTCGGGGGCGGAATGCGGGAGGCGGGGCGTATTTGCCCGGTTTGTGCGGCCGCGGCAAGCCTCAGGCGGGATCGGGCTCGTCGGTTTCCGGCGCTTCCGGCTCCTGCGCTTCCGGCTCCTCCGGTTCAGGAGCCGGCGGCGGCGTATCCCGGCTCGGCACGCTGGCATCGGCGGCTTCGGAGCCGGGGGGCTCGCCGGGCCAATAGCGGGCGCGGGATTCGGCGCGGGCCAGCGCTTCGGGGCGGATCGAGACCAGCAGGCGGTCGAGCGCGGCGTCGGTGAGGCCCTGGCGGCGGGCGAGGGCGCGCCACATGGCGGCCTGTTCGAGATCGAGCGCCACCCCTTCGCCCACGGCCAGGAGCTTGGCATAGCGGTTCTGGGCCACGGCGTTGCCGGCGCCGGCGGCGCGGCGATACCATTCGACGGCGCCTTCGCGGTCCTGCTCCACCACATTGCCCAGATAGAGCAGGGTGGCATATTCCACCTGGGCCTCGGTCAGGCCCTGGTCGGCGGCGAGGCGGATGAACTCGGCGCCGCGCGCCGGATCCGGCGCGATGCCGGCGCCTTCGAGCAGCAGCACGCCGTAATCATACTGCGCCTGCGGCAGCTCGGCCTCGGCGGCCTCGGCGAGCAGTTCGGCGGCACGCGACAGGCTGGGCTCGGCATAGGTGCCTTCGACATGCAGCAGAGCGAGGTTGTACATGGCCTCGACATGGCCGG
>JAEWHZ010000229.1 GCA_023387585.1 Pseudomonadota bacterium | reverse complement strand
CCCAGCTGTAATCATCGTCCCACTGATCCGTGGGCTGCCAGATGTCGGTGACGCCATCCTGAAGATGGGCGCGCAGCACCTCGTCGACGGTGTCGTCGATGCCGAGGCCCGGCTTGTCCGGCACGGTAATGAAGCCACGATCGAGCAGCGGCTTGGGCAGGCCGGTGACGATATCGTCCCACCAGGGCACTTCAACGGTGTGGAATTCGAGTGCCATGAAGTTTTCCGTGGCGACGGCGACATGCGCCGCGGCCATGGCGGCAATCGGACTTTCGGCCATGTGGATGGCCATGGCGACGCCGTGGTCCTGCGCCATGTCGCCGATCTTCTTGGTTTCGAGAATGCCGCCGGACGTCAGCAGGTCCGGGTGGATGACCGAGAGGCCGCCGCTCTTGAGCAGCGGTTCGAAGCCTTCCTTGAGGTAGATGTCCTCGCCGGTGCAGATCGGCACGGTGGTGGCTTCCTGCAGCTGCCGGTACTGGTCGGTGTACTGCCAGGGGATCACGTCCTCGAGCCAGGCCGGCACGTATTTCTCGATGCGCCGGGCGAGGCGGATGCCGTTCTGGAGCGAGATGTGACCGACATGGTCGATGGCGAGCGGGATCTCGTAGCCGATGACCTCGCGCACCTCGTGGATATACTCCTCGAGAAGGTCGATGCCCTTGTCGGTGAAGTGCAGGCCGCTGAACGGGTGGCGCACATTGTGAACGTCATAGACCGCGTTCTTGGCGCGCCGCTCTTCCATGGTCCTGGAACGGCCGGGCTGCGGGTGGATCTTATAGCCCTCAAGCGAGCCGGCCGGGGCGACGACGGCGCCGGGAACATCGGCGATCTGCATCAGCCCCAAATCCATCTTGAGGAAGGTGAAGCCCATGTCCATGCGCTCCTTGAGCCTCAGGCCCATGGCAGTGCCGCTGGGGCGATCCGCGTCGGTGTCGCAATAGCAGCGCACCTTGTCGCGGAACTTGCCGCCCAGCATCTGGTAGATCGGCACGCCATAGGCCTTGCCGGCGAGGTCCCACAGCGCGATCTCGACGGCCGAGACGCCCCCGCCCTGGCGGCCATGGCCACCGAACTGCTTGATGCGGCGGAACAGCCGGTCGATGTCGCACGGGTTCTCGCCCAGAAGGCGCGACTTCAACATCAGCGCATAGGTGGCGCTGGCCCCGTCGCGGACTTCGCCCAGGCCCACCAGGCCCTGATTGGTGTAGATCTTGAGGATCGCAGTGCGGAACGGCGCGCCGGTGATCTCGGCGACGCGCATGTCGGTGATGCGAAGATCGGATGGGCGCGAGTTGGTATTGACCCGGTCGAGGGCCTCATCGGCGGTCATGGTGCTCACTTGCATTAACGTGGGTTTCGAGGGGTGGGCGAAAAGGCGCGCAGGCCGGGGCCTGCGCGCGATCAGGCGGTGAGGGTGAGGGTGGTCGCGGCGTCGAACAGGTGCAGGCGCGACTGGTCGAACTCGATCCAGACCGGCTCGTCCGGCTCGAGCGAGACGGTGGGATCGACGGAAACGATGATCTCGGTGTCGCCGAGCAGCACCTGGGCGAAGGTGATGTCGCCGGTGGGCTCGGCGGTATAGACCTTGCCGGGGATGGCGCCGGGCGTCTCGTTCTTGTGCAGATTGATGGTCGAGTGGCGGGCGCCGAGGATGACCTTGTCGCCCGAGGCCTTGCGCGCCTTGGCGGCGTTCTCGGGCGAGAGCGCCAGCGTCCAGCCGGCGGGCGAGGCGAGGACGGCATTGTCGTTCTCGGTGCGCAGTTCGAGCGGCACGAGGCTCATGGCCGGCGAGCCGATGAAGCTGGCGACGAAGGTGTTGGCGGGGTTGTCGAACACGTTCTTGGGCGTGTCGTATTGCTGGAGGAACCCGCCATCCATCACCGCCATCTTGTCGGCCATGGTCACCGCCTCGAGCTGGTCGTGGGTGACGTAGATCACGGTGGCGTTGAGGTTGTGGTGGAAGCGCTTGAGCTCGGAGCGCATCTGCACCCGGAGCTTGGCGTCGAGGTTGGAAAGCGGCTCGTCCATCAGGAAGGCGCGCGGGTCGCGCACCAGGGCGCGACCGAGCGCCACGCGCTGCTGCTGGCCGCCGGACAGCTCGCGCGGCTTGCGCTCGAGCAGATGGGTGATGTCGAGCAGGCGGGCGGCTTCCTTGACCTTCGTTTCGATGTCGGCGCGCGGCGTCTTGCGCATCTGCAGGGGGAAGGCGAGGTTGTTGTAGACCGACTTGTTCGGATAGAGCGCGTAGTTCTGGAACACCATGGCGATGTCGCGATCCTTGGGATCGAGCCAGGTGACGTCGCGGTCCCCGATCATCACCTCGCCCGACGTGATCGGGATCAGACCGGCGACGAGGTTGAGCGTCGTGGTCTTGCCGCAGCCCGAGGGGCCGACCAGGGCGACGAATTCGCCGTCGTCGACTGTGAGCGAGACATTGTTGACGGCGTAGACCGAGCCATAGCTCTTGACGACATCCTTGAGAACGACTTGTGCCATGTTGGTTTGAAAGCTCCTGGCTGATTGGGATGCGTCAGTGCTTGACCGCGCCTTCGGTGAGCGCCTGGACGAAGTAGCGCTGCAGGACGAGGA
>JAEWHZ010000015.1 GCA_023387585.1 Pseudomonadota bacterium | reverse complement strand
TTCGCTATTCGCTTCTTTACGCTGCCTGAGCGGCGAGCTTCTGGGCCTTCTTGACGGCATCCTCGATGGTGCCGACCATGTAGAAGGCGGCTTCCGGCAGGTGGTCGTAGTCGCCGTTCACCAGGCCCTTGAAGCCCTTGATGGTGTCTTCGAGCTGCACGAACACGCCCGGGGCGCCGGTGAACACCTCGGCCACGTCGAAGGGTTGGCTCATGAAGCGCTCGATTTTTCTGGCGCGCGCCACGGTCAGCTTGTCCTCTTCGCTCAGCTCGTCCATGCCGAGAATGGCGATGATGTCCTGCAGCGCCTTGTACTTCTGCAGGATCTGCTGCACCGAGCGGGCCACCTGATAGTGCTCCTCGCCCACGACCTGCGGGTCGAGGATGCGCGAGGTGGAGCCGAGCGGGTCCACGGCCGGGTAGATGCCCTTTTCCGAGATCGAGCGGTCGAGCACGGTGGTGGCGTCGAGGTGGGCGAAGGTCGAGGCCGGGGCCGGGTCGGTGATGTCGTCGGCCGGCACGTACACGGCCTGCACCGAGGTGATCGAGCCCTTGGTGGTGGTGGTGATGCGCTCCTGCATGGCGCCCATGTCGGTCGCCAGGGTCGGCTGATAGCCCACGGCCGAGGGGATGCGCCCCAGGAGCGCCGACATCTCGGCGCCGGCCTGGGTGAAGCGGAAGATATTGTCGACGAAGAACAGCACGTCCTGGCCCTGGTCGCGGAAGTTTTCCGCGATGGTCAGGCCGGTCAGGGCCACGCGGGCACGGGCGCCTGGGGGCTCGTTCATCTGGCCGAACACCAGGCTGCACTTGGAGCCGGCGGCCGAGCCGTCATTCTCGTGCGGGTTCCTGTTCACGCCCGACTCGATCATCTCGTGATAGAGATCGTTGCCCTCGCGGGTGCGCTCGCCGACGCCGGCGAACACGGAGTAGCCGCCATGGGCCTTGGCGACGTTGTTGATCAGCTCCTGGATCAGCACCGTCTTGCCGACGCCGGCGCCGCCGAACAGGCCGATCTTGCCGCCGCGCGAATAGGGGGCGATCAGGTCCACCACCTTGATGCCGGTGACGAGAACTTCGGATTCGGGGTTCTGATCGACGAATTCCGGGGCGGGCTGGTGGATGGCGCGCGATTCCGCGGCATTGACCGGACCGGCCTCGTCGATCGGCTCGCCGATGACGTTGATGATGCGCCCAAGCGTGGCATCGCCGACGGGAACCGTGATCGGTGCGCCCGTGTCCACCACGCGGCCGCCGCGCACCAGGCCTTCGGTCGCGTCCATGGCAATGGTGCGCACGGTATTCTCACCGAGGTGCTGCGCCACTTCCAGAACCAGGCGGGTACCGTTGTTATCGGTTTCCAGCGCGTTGAGGATCGCCGGCAGATGGTCGTCGAAGGTGACGTCCACGACGGCGCCGATGACCTGGGAAATGCGTCCAGCGTTGTCCGCCATTCTCTCAATCCTTGCCTTGGTGACGCGCCGTGCGGCAGCGCCGGTTTTCAGCTCTCGCGACCTGGTGGCCGCATCAATTCGGGGCTCAGAGCGCTTCCGCGCCCGAGATGATCTCGATGAGTTCCTTGGTGATCTGCGCCTGGCGCTGGCGGTTGTAGCTGAGCTGCAGCTTGTTGATCAGCTCGCCGGCATTGCGCGTCGCATTGTCCATGGCGCTCATCTGGGCGCCGTAGAACGAGGCGTTGTTCTCGAGCAGGGCGCGGAAGATCTGCACCGAGATGTTGCGCGGCAGCAGATCGGCGAGGATCGCCTCCTCGCTCGGCTCGTATTCATAGTCGAGGCTCGGCGCGGCGGCGGTGCCATTGCCCTCGCCGGCGATCCGGGCCGGGATGATCTGCAGCGCCGTCGGCACCTGGCTGATCACCGAGCGGAAAGTCGAGTAGAACAGGGTGGCGACGTCGAACTCGCCGGCCTCGTACATCTCGAGCACCTTGGCCGCGATCTGCTGGGCGTTGGTGAAGCCGAGCTGACGCACTTCGCGCAGGGTGATGTAATGCACGATGTTCTCGCCGAAGGAGCGCTTGAGCACGTCGTTGCCCTTGCGCCCGACGGTGAGGAACTTCACCGTCTTGCCCTCGGCGATCAGCTTGTTGGCATGCTCGCGCGCCAGGCGCACGATCGAGGAGTTGAAGCCGCCGGCCAGCCCGCGCTCGCCGGTGGCGACGACCAGCAGATGCACCTGGTCCTTGCCGGTGCCGGCGAGCAGTGCCGGGGCGCCCTCGCGGCCCTCATAGACGGCGGAGAGACCGGCCAGCACCTGCTCCATGCGCTCGGCATAGGGCCGTGCCGACTGGGCCGCTTCCTGCGCGCGGCGCAACTTGGCGGCGGCCACCATCTGCATGGCCCTGGTGATCTTCTGGGTCGACTTGACCGAGCCGATCCGGTTCTTGAGGTCCTTAAGCGACGGCATGGGCCGGTCGTCTCCCTATGCGGTCAGGCGGCGTAGCTGTTCTTGACGGCGTCGAGCCCGGCCTTGACCTTGTCGCGCAACTCGTCGGACAGCGCCTTTTCGGTGGCGATCTGGCTCAGGATGTCGGCATGCCTGGAGCGGAAGGTCGACAGCACAGTCTGCTCGAAATCGCCGACCTTGTCGACCGGCAGGCTGTCGAGATAGCCGTTGATGCCGGCGAAGATGACGACCACCTGCTCCTCGGTCTTGAGGGGCGAGAACTGCGGCTGCTTGAGCAGCTCGGTCAGGCGTGCGCCGCGGTTCAGGAGGCGCTGGGTGGCGGCGTCGAGGTCGGAGCCGAACTGGGCGAAGGCGGCCATCTCGCGATACTG
>JAEWHZ010000376.1 GCA_023387585.1 Pseudomonadota bacterium | reverse complement strand
GCATAGGCGATGGCGGTGGCGCGGCCGATGCCGGAATCCCCGCCCGTGATCAGCGCCTTGCGCCCGATCAGCCGCCCGAAGCCGGCATAGCTTTCCTCGCCATGGTCGGGCGCCGGCTCCATCTTGCCGACGATCCCCGGCGGCGGCTGCGGCTGGCGCGGAAAGGGTGGCGCCGGATATTGATGGCGCGGGTCCTGCATGGTGAAGCGGTCGGGCATGGCGGGTCTCCGGGTTGTCGCGGAGCCAATGCATGAGCCGCTGGCGCGTTCCTGACCTCACGACAAATCAAGGCTAAACCCGCCGCCGCACCTCGCCGGGCACCTGCGCCTCGCCCGTATGTGCCGCCTTCAGCGCCGCAAAAGTGTTGGCGAGGCTGACCAGATTGGCTTCGGCCGAATTCTCCGGTTCCCTTCCGGTCTCGACGGCGGCCAGCAGCGCGCCCATGGCGCCGGCGAAACCGTCGTTGAACCATTTGCCTTCGAGCGTTGGCCGCGCCACGCCGGCTTCGGTGTGCAGCTCCACCTGCTGGTTGCCCAGGTCCGGCCCGCGCGCGGCGATACTGCCTTTCGAGCCCGCGACATAGCTGGTGTCGCTCGGCCCGAAGGGCGTTGCGGCATCGAAGACGAGGCTTGCCTGCGCGTCGCCGAAATCCATCAGCGCCGAGGCCAGCATCGGCACGGCGATATCCGCCGAGGGCATGTGCAGCGCCTGCGCCTGCACCCGCTCGGCCAGCCTGCCGGTCAGCGAGGTGACGAAATCGAACCAGTGCACGCCGAAATCATACAGCACCACGTCCTGCATCTCGCCGAACGGCGTGCCGCGGATCCAGCGATGGTCCCAATGCAGGGACACATGGATGCCGCCGATCTCGCCGATCAGCCCGGCGCGTACCGCCGCCCGCATCCAGGCGAAATGCGGCGCCCAGCGCCCGTTCTGGTTGACCGCCAGCATCACCCCGCGCCTCTGCGCCGCCTCCACCAGCCTCTCGCCCTCGTCCAGATCCTCGACAAAGGGTTTTTGGCTCAGCACATGCTTGCCGGCGGCGATGGCGCGCTGCATCAGCGTCAGCCGCGCCGGCGGGTGCGGGGTGAGATCGAGCACGTCGACATCGTCGCGCCGCAGCAGCGTCTCGTAATCCTCGACCACGTCGGCGTCGGGAAAGAACTCGTCGCGCCGCGCCTCCGCCCTGGCGCGGTTCGGCGAATGGATGGCGACCACCTCGTAGCCATGGGCGCGATAGGCGTCGAGATGGGCAAAGGAGATGCCGCCGGCCCCGACCAGCGCGATGCCGTGCCGCCCTGCGGGACGCGGCGGGCGATAGTCGAGCTGCGGGGCTTCGATTTGTGTCGCCGCCGTGCTGGCGAGGGCGTAGTCGTCGCGTTCGCTCATCGAACCCCCCTCAGCCCAGCAGCGCCAGCGTGCGCCCCAGCCGAGCGGACTCGGCGGCGGTGTCGACGATCTGCTGGCCGATGCGCGCGATCGCCGGATCGAGCGGCCCGCGCAGCGGCGCGCCGGTGCGGAAGGCGTTCAGCACATGCTCGATCGGGCTGCGGTTCGGTGCGCGCGGCACATCGACCGGCAGTTTCTTCGCTTCCGGCTCGGCGCGGGTCTGCACCGTCACATGGTCCTCATAGTCATAGGACGAGATCGTCCCCTCCGAACCCACCAGCACGAAGCCGCATTTGGGTTGTGGCTGGATGATCCACGGGTCGGTGAAGGTGCCCCAGCGCGTCTCCATCTTGCCCATGCCGCGCCTGTATCGCAGCACGGTGATCGAGTGCTCGTCCACTTCCAGCCCCGGTCCGGCCCATGTGGTGGCGGTCACGTCCACCGGCGCCTCGCCGTCGAGGAACCAGGTGCCGAGCGTCGCGCCATAGCCCAGATAGTCGAGCAGCGAGCCGCCGCCGGCCTCCTTCTTGTACCACCACGAACCCGCTTTCTGGCGCTCGACCTCCTCCGGCGTCACCTCCACCTTGTCGGCGAGATGGTAGAGCGGGCCGCGATTGCCGTCGTAGAAATGCACCTCGCGCACATCCCCGATCAGCCCCTCGGACACCAGCCGCTTGGTGGTCACATGGCTCGGATACCAGGCCAGCGGCCAGTTGATGGCGAGGCGCGAGCCCGAAGCCCGGCAGGCGGCGATCATGCGGTCGGCATCGGCTATGCTGGCCGCGAACGGCTTTTCCACCAATATGTCGCACCCATAGGGCGCCACCAACTCGACATAGCGCGCATGCTCCGCCGTCGCCGGGCACAGGATCACGAGGTCCGGCTCGGTCGCCATCGCCGCGCCGATATCGGTGAACACGCGCTCCGGCGGAATAGCGAAATTGGCGATGGCGTCCTGCATGCGCTTGGGGTCGGCGTCGCAGATGCCGACGATCTCGGCATCGGCAAGCTCATGCGCCTCGCGCAGCAGGTCGCCCATATGCATGTGGTCGAAATTGATGCCGACGATGCGGCGCGGCTTGGTCATGCTCGCTCCCCTCAAGACATGATCTGGCTGATGTCGAATGGCACCGTGCGCGTGGTGCCGTCCTCTCCCCTTATGGTCAGAGTGTCGTCGCTGGCCTCGATGGATGCAACCGGGCTCTCGGTGGGCCAGGCGATGGCGCCGATGGCGTGGCGGATTTCGAGCCTGCCCCCCAGCGCCAGCCCGCCCGGCTGGCCCAGCATATGCGGGGCGTTGCCTTCCTCGACGCCGAGGCACCCCAGGTGCCGTCCCGACCACGGCGCATAGTCGCGCCCGCCATCGGAATGCCACAGCATGGTCCAGGGCAGGCGGCGCGGATCGCGCAGGCTGAGGAACAGTTCGCCATAGCCGAGCCGCACCACGGCGGTCCAACCCAGCCGGCTTCCGGCATCCTCGACGGCGACGACGAAGTCCTCGTGCTGGTGGACGAACGGATAGGTGGTGAGATCGACCCGGCCTTCATTGGCCAGCGGGAAATTGCGCGGGTTCAGGGCATGGCCGGGATAGCGCAGCGCCGAGCGGCCGCGTTCGGCGTCGGGCTCGGGCGGCTCGTTCGGCGTGGCGAAATAGGCCTTTGGCGAAAAGCTCAGCCTGCCGCCGACCGGCAGCGACACCATGGCGTGGTTGGCCGCCGAGATGACGCCGATCCCGCCCTCGAAACTGTGGCACTGATAAAGGAAGGGGTGGCCGTCGCGCAGCAGCAGGCGCTTGGTCAGCCGCGCGCCCTCGACATCGCGTTCCAGTACGGCCGTGAGTTCGGATACGCCCGTGCGCTCGCTCACCTGCCAGTCGGAATTGCCCGGCCAGCCATGCAGGATCGGCGCCTTGCCGCCGCCATCGGCGAAAGGGGCGCAGAAGAAATCGCCTTCGAGCCCGGCGAGATGCGGTTCCGTGTCCCCGGGCAGCGTCTCCGTGCCCACCCAGGGCGCGCGATGTAGCGGGGTGACCTCGCGGCCCTCGTCCTCGACGGTGAAATCGCGGATGAAGCCGCAATGGGGGTCGAAGCCGAACGAGATGCCTTGCGCGGCGACGCGCAGTCCGGTCGGTTGCGGCACGCTCTCCGGCCCGGCGGCCATGATCACCTCCTCGATCGTGTCGCCGGCCTCGACAGAGGCGCTTTCGGGAGCAAACTCGAATTCGTCCGTCCCGGCCTGTGCCGCGCTTTCGGGCAACAGCGCCCGGAAGGCCGCCAGCTCGCCCGCATCCATGCGCACCAGATAGCGATCCTCCGGAAAAATTCCGCTCTCGACATCGGCGCGGAATTCCGTGAAGGCGGCGATGCGCTCCTGTTGCAGCCGCGCATGTTCGGCGGCGAAGTCGCGATAGACTTTCGCGTGGCGCGGCACGTGCCCGGTGTTCTCGCCCAATATGTCCATGGCGAACAGATATTGCGCGTCGCACCCGGCGCCCGAGCCCATGGACCACACCGACAACCGCTCCAGCCGGCGCGAAATCTCGCTCGCCACCTCCGCCGGCACCACTTCGAGCTCGACCGCGATGGCGCCGGCCCGCTCATAGGCGAGGCATTCCTCATAGAGCTTCATCGCCCCTGCGGCCGTCTTGCCCACGGCGCGATAGCCGCCGGTCCAGCCCGCGCGCGCCGGCACCAGCCCGACATGGCCGATCACCGGGATATATTCGCGCGCCAGATATTCCACCGTCTCCATGCTGCCCGAGCAATAGACCGCGTCGGCGCCGTGCTCGATGGCGTTGCCGGCCCAGCGCAGATAATCCTCGCGCGTCCCCGCCGTCAGGTGCGTGTGCCCGGTCATGGTGAAGATCGAGGGCGCGACCCGGCGATATTCCGGGTCGGCCGCCAGCTCGGGCGGCACCGAGGCGATGTCGATGCCGGCCGCTTCGGCCGCCGCCGCCTCCTCCAGCGTGAAGAAGCGCAGCATGGTGAGCTGGCGCTTGCCCTTCAGGGCGGCCAGGTCGGCGACGGTCAGGCGGCGACGGGTCATGGAGCTCTCAGATTTCGATCTCGATCCGTCCGTCTCGCACCCGCGCGGGGTAGGTGGCAAGGTTTACGCACACCGGCGCGCGCAAAGCCTTGCCGGTGCGGATGTTGAACCGTCCATTGTGCTTGGGGCACTCGATCTCGTCGTCCATCACCAGCCCGTCGGCCAGATGCACCTGTTCGTGGGTGCACAGCCCATCGGTGGCGAAGGGCGTGCCGTCCGGCGCGCGATAGACCGCGAAGGTGCGCCCGTCATGGTCGAAGCGCATCACGTCCTCGGGCTCGATCTCGTCGAGCTCGCAGACCTCGATCCAACCGCTCATGCCGCGCCCTCCGCGCGGGCGGGCCCGTCCTGATAGGGCTTTGCCGTCGGCGGCAGCGGCTTGCGGATGGCGTAATCGGGGTCCTCCGCCTGGCGCAGGATTGCCGGAATCGCCTCGCGATAGGCGTCGAGGATCGAGGTGTTGGGCGCCGGCAAGTCGTCTTTGATCACCTCATGCAGCTTCGGGAGCGCGTGATAGGGCACCATGGGGAACATATGGTGCTCGATATGATAGTTCATGTTCCAGTAGATCCAGCGGCTGATCGGGTTCATATACACCGTGCGCGTGTTGAGCCGGTGGTCGGTGACGTTCTCGTCCAGCCCGCAATGCTGGATCAGCCCGGTCATCACCATGTGCCAGCAGCCATAGAGCCGCGGCAGGCCGATCAGCATCAGCGGGATCCACGACCAGGTGGCCAGCGCGAGAACGATCGTCGCCGCATAGATCGCCATATGCACCCGCGCCGCCGCGATCGCCTTGGGCCATTCGCTTTGCGGAATGTAGTCCTTCTCGCTGTCGCTGATCCGGCCGAGCGCGTTGCGCCCCAGCGTCACCGCGCCCTCCCACATGTCGAGAATGCCGGCATAGCCGAGCAGCAGGCGGAATTTGTCGGGCGGGCGCTTGCAGGCGATCTCCGGGTCGCGCCCGACGATGATGGTGTCGGTGTGGTGCCGCGCATGGCTCCAGCGCCAGGTCACCGGGTTGCGCACCACCATGAACGAGGCGATGTGATAGACGACAGTGTTCATCCACTGGGTGCGGAAGGCGGTGCCGTGGCCGCATTCGTGCCAGCGCGAGTCGCAGGCGGAGCCGTACAGCACGCCATAGACCGCCCAGAACGGCACGCACCACCACGTCCCCCACAAGGCGATGCCGCCCGCCGCCGAGCCGGCCAGCAGCGCCAGCCACAATATGGTGTCGCGCAGGGCAGGGCCGTCGCTGCGCTGCATCAGCTCCTTCATCACCTTGCGCGGCACCTCGGTGCGATACCAGTCGGCATTGGCGAGACCGATCTCGGCGGCCCGCGCCGCATCTTCGCTCCCGAGCGTATAGTCGCGGGCCCGGATGTCGGCCGTGGTCACGATCGCTACCTCGCATTTTTCGGATGGTTCTTCCCAACGCGCAGAATCCTCGTTCGGGCCGGCGATGGCAAAGCCCGATCACATCAGATCACATCAAGCACTGGAGCGATTCGCGGAAAAATGCGAAGCGGTCAGCCGGTTCGGAAACTCACAGGGAGGTGCGCATCTTGCATGCCGTGATCGTCGGCGCCGGGCAGGCCGGCTGCGCCATAGCCATCAAGCTGCGTGAGGAGGGGTTCGACGGAAGCGTCACCCTGATCGGGCAGGAGCCGCACGCGCCCTATCAGCGCCCGCCATTGGCAAAAGCCTTCCTCGCCGGCGAGGCCGCGCCCGAATCCCTCCTGCTGCGCCCACCCGCCTTCTTCGCCGAGCGCGATATCACGCTCGTCACCGGCACCCGCGTCGAATCCCTCGACGCGGCGGGCCGGCAGTTGCGCTGCGCCGACGGCACCACGCTCGCCTATGACACCCTCGCGCTCGCCACCGGCGCCCTGCCGCGCCGGCTGCCGCCGGAGATGGGCGGCGAGCTCGACGGCGTGTTGACCCTGCGCACCGTGGCCGATGCCGCGCGCCTCTCCGCCGAGCTGCGCCCCGGCCGCTCCGTGGTCATCGTCGGCGGCGGCTATCTCGGGCTTGAAATCGCCGCCGCCTGCGCGAAGCGCGAGATGAAGGTCACCGTGTTGGAAGCCGCCCCGCGCATCCTCGCCCGCGTCGCCTCAGCCGAGACCGCCGCCGTCATGCGCGACCTGCACCTGTCGCACGGCGTGACCATCCTCGAAGATACCCTGCTCGAAACCCTGGTCGGCACCGGCCACGTCAAGGCCGCGCGCCTCGCGGACGGGCGCGAGATTCCGGCCGACCTCGTGCTCGTCGCCATCGGCGTCCTGCCCGACATCGCGCTTGCCGCCGATGCAGGTCTCGCCATCGACAACGGCATCGCCGTCGATGCGCATCTTCGCACCTCCGCGCCCGGCATCTGGGCGGCCGGCGACTGCGCCGCTCTCGAGTTCCGTGGCTTGCGCCAGCGCATCGAAAGCGTCGGCAACGCCATCGACACGGCCGAGATCGTCGCGCGCAACATGCTCGGCCACGGCGAAACCTTCGAGCCGCGTCCGTGGTTCTGGTCCGACCAATACGACTGCCATCTGCAGATCGCCGGGCACAATTTCGGCCACGATGCCGTTCATGTGCGCGAAGGCGGGGCAGGGCGCTCGCACTGGTATTATCGCGCCGACGAACTGCTCGCCGTCGACGCCATCGACGATGCCCGCGCCTATATGGTCGGCAAGCGCCTGATCGAGCAGCACCGCTCCCCGCCGCCCGCGGCGGTCTGCGATCCGGCCACCGACCTCAAGGCCCTGCTGCGCGGCTGAGGATCAAAAGAATGGCGCACGCGACCATCCCCGATATCGCCCGCCTCGCCGGCGTTTCCCCGGCCACGGTCGACCGCGTGCTCAACAACCGCGCCGGGGTCAGCGCCGCCAACCGCCAGCGTGTGCTGACGGCGGCGCACCAGCTCGGCTATCTGCCCACCGACGGGCATGTGGTGCTGCCGGCGCGGCCGGTGCGGCTGGAATTTTTCGTGCCCTGCGGCCAGCAGGCTTTTCTGCGCGAGGTGGCCGACAAGATCGAGGCTTTTGCCGGCTCGCTGCCGCTGGTCGCCGCCGCGACGCTGCACGATCTCAAGGACATGTCGCCGCGCACGCTGGTCGAGGCGCTGGGCCATGTCTCGCTCGGCACCCAGGGCGTCGGCATCGTCGCGCTCGACGATGCGCTGACCCGCCAGGCGGTGCGCGATCTGGTCGAGGCCGGCATCAAGGTCGTCATCATCGGCTCCGACCTGAAATCCACTCCGCGTTCGGCCTATGTCGGCGTCGACAATCTGGTCACCGGGCGCACGGCCGCCCATATTCTGGGGCGCATGACCCCGCGCCCCGGCCGCGTCGCGGTGTTCGCCGGCTATGCCGGCTTTCAGGGCCAGCGCGAGCGCGAATCCGGCTTCCGCGCCGTGATGGCGTCAGACTTCGCGCAATTCGAGATTCTGCCCGCCATTGATTTGCGTTCCGACAACCAGCGCGCCGAGCACGAGGCGCGCGCCCTGTTCGCGCGCGATCCCGATCTCGTCGGCCTTTATGTCATGGGCGGCGGGCGCAGCGGCATCATCGCCGCCCTGTCGGAGCGCGCCGCCCCGCGCCCCTTCGCCATCATGCACGACCTCACCGACGCCACCCGCAGCGCGCTCGAGGCGGGTCTGATCGACCTCGTCATCGACCAGGACACCACGCTGGTCGCCGAACAGACCGTCATCCGCCTCCTCGGCTCCATCGCTTCGGCGCACAGTTTTTTGCCGGTTCACTACATCGAACCGCGCCTGATCTTTCGCGAGAACATCCCGGCGCGGTGAGCTTGAACCGCCCTTATGCAAGTCGCCGCCCCCCAACCCCTCCGATGTCACCCCGGGCGTGGCCCGGGGCCCATCACGAGGGGATCGCCTCGAAGCGCCATGGAGCGAGCGGTATGTGTTGGAGATAGGCCCCGGCCCAGGGCCGGGGTGACAGCGCGGCGGTTGAACGCCAGCTGCTTCTCAATACGTCGCCCGGCCGCCCGACAGATCGAACACCGAGGCCGTGGTAAAGCTGTTCTCGGCCGAAACCAGCCAGGCCACCATGTTCGCCGCTTCCTCGACCTCGAGGAAGCGCCCGCGCGGGATGCGGCTGAGCATGTAGTCGATGAATTCGG
>JAEWHZ010000370.1 GCA_023387585.1 Pseudomonadota bacterium | reverse complement strand
TGACGCTGATGCCCTACATCCCCTCGGCCGGCGAGTTGAAGACCAAGCCGACCCAGCATTCGGTGGCGGAGCTGCGCTCGATCGGCATCATGCCCGACGTGCTGCTGGTGCGCTCCGACCGGCCGATCCCGGAATCCGACAAACGCAAGCTGGCCCTGTTCTGCAATGTGCGCGAGAGCGCCGTGATCCAGGGGCTCGATGTTTCCTCGATCTACGACGTGCCGCTGGCCTATCACCGGGAGGGGCTGGACCACGAGATCCTGACCACTTTCGGCATCACCGACGCGCCCGCGCCGGACCTGTCGGCCTGGGAGGAGGTGTCGAAGCGCCTGCATAATCCCGAGGGCGAGGTGAACATCGCCATCGTGGGCAAATATACCGGGCTCAAGGATGCCTATAAATCGCTGTCCGAGGCGCTGACCCATGGCGGCATCGCCAACCGCATGCGGGTCAACATGCACTGGATCGATTCCGAGATCTTCGAGCGCGAGGATCCCGCGCCCTATCTCGAGCATATCCACGGCATCCTGGTGCCGGGCGGGTTCGGGCTGCGCGGGGCGCAGGGCAAGATCGAGGCGGCGCGCTTCGCGCGGATCAAGAACGTGCCCTATTTCGGCATCTGCTTCGGCATGCAGATGGCCTGCGTCGAGGCGGCGCGCAACACCGCCGGCATCAAGAACGCCTCGTCCAGCGAGTTCGGCCCCACCAAGGAGCCGGTGGTGGGCATGATGACCGAATGGGTCAAGGACAACGCGACCGAGATGCGCGGCGACGACGCCGATCTGGGCGGCACCATGCGGCTCGGCGCCTATCCGGCGCAGCTGACGCGCGGCAGCCGGGTGGCCGACATCTACGGCACGACCCGGATTTCCGAGCGCCACCGGCACCGCTACGAGGTCAATATGGACTATCGCAAGGTGCTCGAGAAGAACGGGCTGCTGTTCTCGGGCGTGTCGCCGGACGGGCGGCTGCCGGAGATCGTCGAGCGCACCGACCATCCGTGGTTCATCGGGGTGCAGTTCCACCCCGAGCTGAAATCCAAGCCGTTCGATCCGCATCCGCTGTTCGCCAGCTTCATCGAGGCGGCCAAGGCGCAGAGCCGGCTGATGTGATGGCCGAGATCGTCAACCTGCGCCGGGCCCGCAAGCAGAAGGCCCGCGAGGCGGCGGAAGAGACGGCGGCGCAGAACCGGGCGAAGTTCGGCCGCACCAAGGCGGAGCGGGCTGCGGAGACGCTCGAAGCCGAGCGGCTGGCGAAGCTGGTCGAGGCACACAGGCGGGACGAATAGCCCCGTTCGCCGGCGCAATCCGGCGGGCGATGGAAATTTGCGCCGCCCCTCTTCCCCTTGTCACACGGCGCGGCTAGAGCTTTTCCTGTTCTGATTGAATCAGAACAGAAGCTCCAAGTCTTTGGTTTGGCGCGTTTCCGAACCGCAAAAGTGGAACCACTTTTGCTGGAAACGCTCTAGACAGGCTGCATCCCCGAAAAACCAAGCGCCGAGGGCCTTTCCATGTCGTCCATCATCCATGTCGCCGGAAGGCAAATCTTCGACAGCCGCGGAAATCCCACCGTCGAGGTCGACGTGGTGCTCGACGATGGCAGCTTCGGCCGCGCAGCCGTGCCGTCCGGCGCCTCGACGGGGGCGCATGAGGCGGTGGAACTGCGCGATGGCGGGCAGGCCTATCTCGGCAAGGGCGTGACCCAGGCGGTGGATAACGTCAACGACGCCATCGCCGACGCCATCCAGGGGCTCGACGCGCTCGACCAGCTGGGGCTCGACCAGACGCTGATCGAGCTCGACGGCACGCCCAACAAGAGCAAGCTCGGCGCCAACGCCATTCTCGGCGTGTCGCTGGCCGTGGCCAAGGCGGCCGCGGAATCGAGCGAACTGCCGTTCTACCGCTATATCGGCGGGCCGAACGCGCATGTGCTGCCGGTGCCGATGATGAACATCATCAATGGCGGCGAGCATGCCGACAACCCGATCGACATGCAGGAATTCATGATCATGCCGGTGGGCGCCGATTCGATCGCCGACGCGGTGCGCATCGGGGCGGAGATCTTCCACACGCTGAAAAAGGGCCTGGCCGCCGAGGGGCACAACACCAATGTCGGCGACGAGGGCGGGTTCGCCCCGAACCTGAAATCGGCCGAGGACGCGCTGGGCTTCATCATGCGCTCGATCGAGAAGGCCGGCTACAAGCCGGGCGAGGACGTGTTCCTGGCGCTCGACTGCGCCGCGACCGAGTATTTCAAGGACGGCAAGTACGAGATGGAAGGCGAGGGGCGCAGCCTGTCGCCGGACGAGAACGCGCGTTTCCTCGAGGATCTGGTGTCGCGCTATCCGATCGTCTCGATCGAGGACGGCATGGCCGAGGACGACTGGGACGGCTGGAAGGCGCTGACCCAGGCGGTGGGGAACAAGGTGCAGCTGGTGGGCGACGATTTGTTCGTCACCAATACCGAGCGGCTGGTGTCCGGCATCAGGATGGGCGTCGCCAACTCGATCCTGGTCAAGGTCAACCAGATCGGCACGCTGTCGGAAACGCTCAACGCCGTCGATACCGCGCATCGTGCCGGCTACACCTCGGTGATGTCGCACCGCTCGGGCGAGACCGAGGATTCGACCATCGCCGATCTCGCGGTGGCGCTGAATTGCGGGCAGATCAAGACCGGCTCGCTGTCGCGCTCCGACCGGCTGGCCAAGTACAACCAGCTCATCCGCATCGAGGAGATGCTGGGCTCGGCCGGCAAATATGCCGGCGAGGCGGTTCTGAAGGGGCGCTGAGCGGACGCCGCACTGGCCCGGGCGGCAATCCGCGGGGTGGAGGGATCGTTCCTGTCCTCGCGGGCCTCCGGGGGCCTAGAAATCCTTGCCGTTGAAATGGGTTATGGCGGCCGGATCGTATTCGGCGCCTTCGAGGCAGTGGACGTTGAAGACCACCATGTCGTTGCCCTTGCCGTCGGTGCCGTTCGAGAAGGACTGGATGCCGCATTCGGTGCAGAAGCGGTGGTTGATGACGTGGTGGTTGAACTTGTAGGTCTTGAGCACGTCCTCGCCGCTGAGCAGTTCGAAGGCCGAGGCGGGGGCGGCGTGCATGACCGCGTTGAGCCGGCGGCAGCGCGAGCAGTTGCACTGGAACGGTGCATCGAGCGCCGAGGCGACGCGGAACGTCACCGCGCCGCAGTGACAGCTGCCTTCATAGGTCCGTTCCGGGGTCCGTTCTGGCATGGTATCCTCCTGCGCAGAACAAAAATAGAACGTATCTCAGCCGTGTCGTCAAGCGTCATAAAGTGCTGTCAGCGCCGATTTTCTACTTTTTATGCAAACGCTGTAGCTACTGGAACGCCGTCTCTGCGAAGCTGCGCAGCTTGCGCGAATGCAGGCGTTCGACGGGCTGGTCGCGCAGGATCTCCATGGTGCGCAGCCCGATCAGAAAATGGCGGTTGACCTGGGTGCGGTAGAAATCGGACGCCATGCCGGGCAGCTTCAACTCGCCATGCAGCGGCTTGTCGGAGACGCAGAGCAGAGTTCCATAGGGCACACGGAAGCGGAACCCATTGGCAGCGATGGTGGCCGATTCCATGTCGAGCGCGATGGAGCAGGATTGCGACAGACGCTGGACGGGACCGCGCTGGTCGCGAAGCTCCCAGTTGCGGTTGTCGATGGTCGCAACCGTGCCGGTGCGCATGATGCGCTTCAATTCATAGCCCGAAAGGCCGGTGATTTCCGCGACCGCCTCCTGCAGCGCGACCTGGATTTCGGCGAGCGCCGGCAGCGGGACCCATATGGGCAGGTCATCGTCCAGCACATGATCCTGTCGCAGGTAGGCGTGGGCGAGGACATAGTCGCCCAGTGCCTGAGAGTGGCGCAGGCCTGCGCAATGTCCCAGCATCAGCCAGGCATGTGGGCGCAGCACGGCGATATGGTCGGCGATGGTCTTGGCGTAGGAGGGACCAACGCCGATGTTCACCATGGTGATGCCGGCGTGGCCGGGCTTCGACAGGTGGTAGGCGGGCATCTGCGGCAGACGCTGCAGCGGAACGCCGGATGGCGAGGTTTGGCCCGCCTTTGTGACGGCATTCCCCGGCTCGATGAAGCTTTCATATCCACCAC
>JAEWHZ010000361.1 GCA_023387585.1 Pseudomonadota bacterium | reverse complement strand
CGGCCACCTCCGGCCAGCGCTCCTCGTTGAGCGCGCACAATATCATGACGTCCGGGCTTTGCAGCCGCGCCTCGAGCCGGCCCCAGATGGCGATGTCCTGCCGGCGCGGCGCCAGATTGCGCACCTCATGCCCGGCACTCAGCACCGCAAAGGCGTCGGCCAGCCGGCGCGGGGTGAAGGGCACGCCCTCATCCGGCAGCGCCGCGATCTCCCCCAGCAGCGCCTCGAGCTCCGCGCGCCCTTCGATCGCCTCGCGCACCAATTGCGCAAAACTCTCCGCCAGCGCCGCCGCGAACTGCGCCGGGCTCACCCGCGCCTCTGCGCGCAGCCGCAGCAACGGCGCGATGCCGCTTTCCAGCCGCGCCAGCAGATCCGTGAGCTCGTCGCCGAGCCCCGCCGCCTGCCGCAACCCGGCCAGCCCCGGCGCATGCCTCCGCCCGCGCAGCAGGCCCATGTCGAGCCGATCGACCAGCGCCAGCCGCGCCTCGTCCTCCAATCCCAGATCGAGCCCCGGCGCGCGCAGCAGTGCCACGACGTCGGTCGGCGCGCATTCGCTCTCGACCAGCCCCAGCATCTGCCGCACCAGCCGCCCGACCGGCGACTGGAACAGCGGCTGGCCCGCCGGATCATCGACCACCACCCCGAAGCGCTTCAGCTCGGCCCCGATCCGCCGCCCCAGATTGCGGTCCGGCGTGACGATGCCGACCCGCTTGCCCGCGCCCAGCGCCGCCCGCGCCGCCAGCGCCACCGCCCGCGCCTCCTCGTCCTCGGTACGCGCCGCGATCACCGATATTTTTGCCAGCGCCGCCGCGATCTCCGCGTCGTCCGGCCGCTTGCCGCGCCAGGCGGAAGTCCCGTCCGCCGTCGCCAGCGCCAGCCGCACGAAATCCGTGCGCGCATCGTCGCCATTCTCCGCCAGCTCCGTCACAGCATCCGGCCGCGTGCCGAGCCGAGCCAGCAATTGCACCAGCCCGAATTGCGGATGCCCGTGCTCGCCCGTCGCCGGATCGGTCAGCCGGTCCAGCTCGTCCTCCCCCAGCCCGGTGTCGAGCCCCGGCAAGACGATGCTGCCGCGCCTCAGCCCGGCGATCGCCGCGATCAGATCGGCGCTCGCCGGCACCGAGCCGGTCGAGCCGGCAACGATCACCGGCCTGTCCCCGAACAGCACCGGCACCGCCTGCGCCAGCCGCTCCAGCCGGCGATTCTGCAGGCTCGTCCGGTCGGCCCTTCCCTCCAGCGCCAGCACGCCGGGCCAGTAATCGAGCGCGATGGAGACGAATTTCAGCGTCTGCTGCCATTGCCCGGCCAGTTGCTCGACACCGATCAAACCTTGCAGCCGCCCCGCATCGGCGCGCGCCGTGACGAACTCGTCCTGCAATTCCCCCAGCGAGGCGGCGAGCGCCAGGATCTCCGCCGCGCTCGGCGGAATCGAGAACGCCGCCTTCCCGTCCTCGGTCCCGGCCCAGGCCGCCACCAGCCGCGACAGGCGCAATTGCCGCTCCACCGGCGACACCGGGCCCGGCGCCGGCACCTCCTCGAAGGGCGGCAGAAACGCATCCTCCTCGCCGGCCTCGCCGCCCAGCGTGCGGATGTCGGGCAGCATGAACTGCCCGCGCCCCATCAGCGCCTCGGCCAGCGCCTGCCGCGAACGGCGCGTGGGCAGGAACACGGTGCAATCGGCCAGCCAGAACGGATTCTTGCGATCCTCGTCCGGCGCCAGCGTGCCGTCGATCAGCCTGTCCGCCAGAACGCCGAGAAAATCGGCATGCGGCGCAATGGTGAACACCGCCTGCCTCATCGCAAAGCCGCCTCGGCTTCGGCCAGCCCCGCCGCATCGCCGACATGAAACCACGGCGCATCGAGCAGCACACCGGACAGCGCCTCCCTTTCCCGCGCCCGCTCGAACAGACGATTGATCGAAAACGCCCCATTATCTTCGTCAGCAAACAGGTCGCGCGCCACCAGCGCCACCCCGGCATAGATCACCGGCAGCCCGAAATCATCGGTGATGCGGCCGCCGGGATCGAGGCAGAAATCATGGCTGCGCGAAAACCCGTGCGCCCGCGCCGGATGGGCGCAGAGCAGCACCGCCCCGGCACCCGTTTCCGCGCGCTTTGCCACAAGCCGCGCCAGCGGTTTATCGCGCCCCACCGGCCAGAAGGAATCGGTGTTCATCACCAGAACCGGATCGGTTTCCAGCACCGACAGCCCATTGCGCAGCCCGCCGCCCGTGCCCAGCAGTTCGGGCTCGCGCTGCACGGAAAAGTCCGGATGCCCCGAAAAATGCGCCACCATCTGGTCGGCGAGGTGATGCGCATTGACCGCGAAGCGCCTCGCCCCCTCGAAGCGCGCCGCCGCGATCACCCGGTCGATCAGCGTCGTGCCGCCCACTTCGGTCAGCGGCTTGGGCCGCCCGGAGGTCAGCGGCAGCAGCCGCGTCCCCAGCCCGGCGGCGAGCAGCATGACATCGGGGAATCGGGCGGCATCTTCCATGCCCCGATGGTTAGAACATCGGGCCGCAAAGTGCGATGCGGATTTCCCGCTCCCCCCGAAGCATGCGCCGTGGCACTTTCCGCCCTTCCGGGATCGCGCTAATCGGATTGCATGAGCACCATCATCCGCCCGGCCCGGCCCGACGACGCCGATGCCCTGTTCGACATCTGCCTCAGGACCGCCGATGCCGGCGCCGATGCAAGCGCGCTCTATTCGCACCCGCATTATCCCGGCCTCGTCTATGCCGCGCCCTATCTCGCCGTGCCGTCCGGCTTCGGCTTCGTGCTCGACAGCGGGGGCCGGGTGGAAGGCTATATCGTCGGCGCCGGCGACACCGCCCGCTTCGAGGCCGATCTCGAAGCCCGATGGTGGCCGCAGGTGCGCCGCGACTACGCCGGCGCCCCGGTCCTCACCGCCCGGGACCGGCATATCCGCGCGCTGATCGAGACGCCGCCACGCGCCGACCGCGCCCGCCTCGCCGACTATCCTGCGCACCTCCACATCAACCTGTTGCCGCATCGCCAGGGCCAGGGCTGGGGCAGGAAGCTCGTCGAGCGCCTGCTCGACCATCTGCGCGCAGACGGGGTGAAGAGCCTTTATCTCGGCGTCAGCCTCGCCAATTTTCAGGCGCTCGCCTTCTACCGCGCGCTCGGCTTCGTCGAGATCGCCCGCGATCATGCCATATGGATGGGCATGGAACTGACGCCGCGATCGGGCGCTTCATGATCCTGTCCCGGATCGCGGCCGCTTCACGTTCACAGGATCCAGCCTTGCGCCAGATTGCTTTCCTCGCCTGCCTCCTGCTCTGTCTCGCCATGCCTTGCGCCGCATGGGCGCAGGCCGCCCCACAAGCCGAACCGGCGGCGCAAACCTCCGCTGCGGAGCCGCTGGCGCTCCTGCTCGATGTGCTGCGCGACGATGCCGCGCGCGCGGCGCTGATCGCCGATCTCGAAAGCCGGCTCGAAGCCGAACCGGCCGAAGCCGAACCCGCCGAGACGGACTCCGAAGAACCGGTCCCCGAACCGTCCGCCACCGCGCCGCCCAGTGCCACGCTGGGCGGCCAGATCGCCGTCTTCACCCAGGACCTCGCCCAGGGCGTCGCACGCTCGTTTTCCGACATCGCCCGCCAGATGCGGGCGGTGCCGCGCATGTTCTCGGCGCTGGGGCGCGCCGATTTCAACGTGCTGGGCGGGCTGGCGCGCGATCTCGGCCTGCTGGTCCTCGCCACCTATGGCGTCTATCTGGTGCTGCGCCTCGTCACCGAACATTTCCGGCGCCGGCTGCGCCTGCATGCCGTGCGCTCGGGCTGGCTCGCCGGGCTCGCCGCCTTCGCCGTGCTTTTGGTCTCCAACCTCGCCATGGTGCTCGGCGCCTGGGCGGCCGGCCAGGTGCTCGCCGTCGGCGCGCTGTCGGAAACCGGCCGGCCCGCCTTCGCCCATGCCCTGTTCCTCAACGCCTTCCTGGTGGTCGAGGCGGTGCAGGCCGTGCTGCGCGCCCTGCTCTCGCCCAGGGACGAGCCCTCGCGCATCCTCCATCTCGAGGATGCGGATGCGAAAAGCCTGACCTTCTGGTCGCGCCTCACCCTGTCGATGCTGGCCTTCGGCCAGTTGCTGCTGGTGCCGGTCTTTGCCCGCTACGTTTCCTACAATGCCGGGCAGGCCGTCTCGGTCATCGTTTACGCCGTCACGCTGGCGCTGCTGTTCCATCTGGTGCTGCGCGTCAGGGCGCCGGTCGCCGCCTGGCTCGAAAAGCACGGCGCCGCGGGTCCAGATGGCGCGCTGCAATGGCTGACGCGCCTGTGGCACCTGCCGGTGCTCGCCCATCTGCTGGTGCTGTTCGTCACCGCCATATTGTGGCCCGGCCCGGTGCTGGTCGAGCTGCTGTTCGCCAGCTTCACCATAATCGTCGCCGCCCTCCTCGGCATCGCCGCCGCCGCCCTGCTCAGCCGCCTCGTCATGCTCGGCTTCAGGCTGCCCAGTTCGGTCAGCTCGCGCGTCCCCCGGCTCGAACAGCGCCTCAACGCCGTGGTGCCGCGCGCGCTGACGGCGCTGCGCCTGCTGGTCTTCGCGGTGGTCGCCGCCATCACCCTCGATGCCGTGGGGCTGTTCTCGGTCAGCCAATGGCTCGAATCCGAATATGGCGGGCGCGTCGCCACTGCCACCATCACCGTGGGGCTGATCCTCTCCGTCGCCTTCGGTGCCTGGCTGGCGCTGAGCTCGTGGGTCGACTATCAGATCCAGCCCTCGCGCGGCCGGCCGGTCAATGCGCGCAAGCGCACCCTGCTCACCCTGCTGCGCAACGCCGCCACCATCGCCATCGTGCTGCTGGCGGCGATGTTCTCGCTCTCCGAGATCGGGCTCGACATCGCCCCGCTGCTGGCTTCGGCCGGCGTCATCGGCCTCGCCGTCGGGTTCGGCGCGCAAAGGCTGGTGCAGGACATCATCACCGGCATCTTCATCCAGCTCGAAGGGGCCATGGATGTCGGCGACGTGGTCTCGATCGGCGGCATCACCGGCCGGGTCGAGCGCCTCACCATCCGCTCGGCCGGGCTGCGCGACGATAACGGGGTCTATCACATCATCCCCTTCTCCTCGGTCACCACCGTGTCGAACTTCATGCGCGGCTTCGCCTATGCGGTCAGCGAGCTGAGCGTCGCCAACCAGAGCGACATCGACGCCGTGCGCCAGGCGATGAGCGACGCTTTCGACCAGCTCAGGGCCGATCCGCGCTTCAAATCCGACATCGTCGCCACCGGCATCGACTGGATGGGGCTCGAGCGCTTCACCGACGCCGCCATGGTGGTGCGCGCACGGATCAAAACCCTGCCGGGCAAGCAATGGGCGGTGCAGCGCGCCTTCAACGCCGCCATGCGCGCCATCTTTGCCGAGCGCGGCATCAGAATTCCCTGAAGCGCTGCCAGGGATAAACGGGGCATGGCTCGGTTGCGCGCTCGTGACTGGCAAGCCCGGCCCGGCGCGCCTATATCGACATCATGCTCGATCCCGATTCCTTCCGCCTGTCGCCCTTCGAAGCCGTCATCTTCGACATGGACGGCACCATCCTCGACACCGAGAACGTCTTCCGCGCCATCGTCTTCGAGGTGTGCGACGAGCTCGGCTTCCCGATGACCGACGAGGTGCATCTGTCGATGGTCGGCTCGAGCCACGAGCACACCAACCGCCTGCTGGTCGAGGCCTATGGCGTCAGCTTCCCCTACGCCATGTTCGACGAACGCTGCCGCTTCATCATGCGCGAGCGCATGCATCAATCCGTGCCGGTCAAATCCGGCGCGCGCGAGATCATCGCCGAATTGAGCACGCGCGGCATCCCCACCGCCGTCGCCACCTCCTCGCGCCGCCCGCATGTCGAGCTGCATCTGGGCCAGACCGGGCTGATGGAGCATTTTACGGCCATCGTCACCCGCGACGACGTCGTCAATCCCAAGCCGCATCCCGAGCCCTACCTGACCGCCGCCGGGCGGCTGGGGGTCGAGCCGCACCGCTGCCTCGCCCTCGAGGACAGCTTTACCGGCGTGCGCGCCGCCCATGCCGCCGGCATGCAGACCGTCATGGTCCCCGATCTCGTCTCCCCCAATGACGACATCCGCGCGCTCGGCATCGCCGTGCTCGAAAGCCTGCACCATGTGCACCGCGCGGCCTTTCCGGGGCTCGTGCCGGGCTAACTCGAGTCGCCCTCGTGCAACACTTATTAACCAAAAACCGCCTTTGCGCGTGATGCGTAAACTTGTCTTCAGTCGGGTAAGCCAGCGTTTTTCATAAGTTAAACCCCTGCGACAGCACGCTTTTGCCGCCCCGCAAGAGCTGTTAACGCTGCTTTAAGGCGCTAAGCGCTATGGTTAACCACCGGTAAAAACCGGCTTCACAGCCGCGTGTAGCTTGTCTAGGTTGCGCGCGGTCCGGGGGCTCGGCTTCCGGGACTGCCAGACGAAATCAACCGGGAGTACGGGCCGAACAGAGCCCGACCCCAGGGGAAGGACGGGGCATTGCGGGCGAACGGCCTTGCACGATCGGTTTGTGCCGTAATCGTGGGCGCATTGGCGCTTGCGGGTAGCGTCGCCGGTGCCGCCGAGGTGGCCCCGCTCGACGTCTCGGCGGAAATGGCCGCCATCCGCGCCCAGCCCGCGCTCGGCTACACCGTCGAGCCGCCCGCCGCCGGCCAGCAGCCGCTCACCACCCGCCTTCTCGAGAACTACGCCGCCCGCCAGCAGCAATTGCGCGCCTTCGACGCCTTCGATCCGGCCGCGCCTGGCGAGATCACCGAGGATATCCTGCTCGGCTATATCGCGCGCGGCTCGCTCGGCGGCGGCAATGGCGCCCTCGCCGCCATCGAGAGCTTCACCCTGCCCGGCGCCGCATCCGCGCCCAGCCTCACCGAATCCGTGCTCAGCGCCTATATCGAGGCCGGCTACGAGCCCACCGGGCGCCGCATCGAGACCGCCGGCCGCGAACGCGGGTGCCTCGCGCAGGCCATCTATCACGAGGCGCGCGGCGAAAGCGCCGAGGGCCAGCTGGCCGTCGCCAACGTCATCGTCAACCGCGCCAATTCCGCCCGCTATCCCGACACGCTGTGCGGGGTGATCTACCAGAACGTCGATCGCGGCCGCTATCGCTGCCAGTTCACCTTCGCCTGCGACGGGCGCGACGACACCCCGCGCGAGCGCGCCGCCTGGGTCCGCTCCCAGGCCCTGGCCGAGCGCGTCTATGCCAGCTATGCCAAGGGCGGGCATCCCGGCGCCCTGCCCGGCTCGGCGCTCTACTACCACACCACCGCGGTGCGTCCCTCCTGGTCGCACACCTTCCGCCGCGTGGCCCAGATCGGCTCCCACATCTTCTATTCGCCGAACTAATTACGCGGCGGCCAGCAGCTTCGGCCCGGCCGAGCCGTCCGCCTCCGGCCCGAACTTTTCGAAATTGCGCCGGAACAGCCCGGCCAACCGCTCGGCCGCCGCGTCATAGGCCGAAGGGTCCGCCCATGTGGATCGCGGATCGAGCAGGTCCGGCGCCACCCCCTCCACCGCCACCGGCACCGCCAGCCCGAAGCGTGCATCGCTGCGCGTCTCGACGTCATCGAGCTTTCCGCCCAGCGCCGCGCTCAGCAGCGCCCGCGTCGAAGCGATGTCGATCCGCCGCCCCACGCCATAGCCGCCCCCGGTCCAGCCGGTGTTGATCAGCCAGCACCGGGCCCCGCTCTCGGCCAGCCTTGCCTTCAGCATCTCGCCATAGACCTGCGGGTGCAGCGGCATGAACGGCGCGCCGAAGCAGGCCGAGAACGTCGCCTGCGGCTCGGTCACGCCGCGCTCGGTGCCGGCCACCTTGGCGGTGTAGCCCGACAGGAAATGATAGACCGCCTGCTCTGCATCGAGCTTGGCGATCGGCGGCAGCACGCCGAAGGCGTCGGCGGTCAGGAACACCACATGGCGCGGCGCCCCGCCGCAGCCGCCCTTCGCCACCGCCGGCAGCACGTCGAGCGGATAGGCGGCGCGGGTGTTCTCGGTCAGCGAGATATCGTCGAAATCCGGCCGCCGGGTCGTCTCGTCCAGCACCACGTTCTCCAGCACCGCGCCGAAGCGTTTCGTCGCCGCAAAGATTTCCGGCTCCGCCTTTTCGCTCAGCTTCACGGTCTTCGCGTAACACCCGCCCTCGAGGTTGAACACGCCGCGCGCCGACCAGCCATGCTCGTCATCCCCGATCAGCGCCCGCGCCGGATCGGTGGACAGGGTCGTCTTGCCCGTGCCCGACAGCCCGAAGAACAGCGCCACGTCGCCCTCTTCCCCCATATTGGCCGAGCAATGCATCGGCAGAACGTCCTCGGCGGGCGCGTGGAAGTTGAACAGCGAGAACACGCTTTTCTTGATCTCGCCGGCATAGAGCGTGCCGGCGATCACCACGATGTTCCGGCTCATGTCGAGCGCGATCGCCGTCGTCGTGCGCGTGCCGTGCCGCGCCGGATCGGCCGCCATCTCCGGCGCATGAACGATCGTCACCTGCCGCGCCGCCCCCGCCGCATCACCGTCGCGGATCAGCAGATTGCGGATGAACAGCGCATGCCAGGCCGAAGGCGTCAGCACCGACACCTGATAGCCGCGCCCCGCTTCCGCCCCCGCCATCAGATCCTGCGCATAGATCGCCCGGCCTTCCAGATGCGCCAGCGCATCGGCCAGCAGCAGATCGAATTTCTCGCGCTCGAGACCCGCCGAATTGTCCCACCACACCCGGTTTTCGGTCAGCCCGTCGCGCACCACGAACTTGTCCTTGGGCGAGCGCCCGGTGAAGGCGCCGGTGCGCACCACCAGCGCGCCATCCGCCGACAGCATGGTGTCGGGCTGGCGCAACCCGTCCTCGACGAGATGGGCCGGAACTTCATTGGCGATCACGCGCGAGGCCGCCGACAGAACGGTCCGGCGCAGGGCGGAATGGTCGAAACCGGGCTCGAAACCGGGCATGGCAAAAACATCCTTCGAGGGGCGTGTCGGCTCAGTAAGCCAGCCCCTTGCCGGCCCAGCCATCCCGAAATCGGTCTTAAGACGGAAGTCGCAGCACAGCATTCGCCGGGCGCGGGGCAACCACGGCCCTTCCACACGCCTTATTTAATGCGTATTTTTGACCTCGAAACCGCGTGCCGGCCTTGCGCGACATTGCAAGGCGCAGATCTGGATGCTCTCGGCGCCCTTCGCAAAACGCCGAAAGACTCCAAAACAAGAAAGGCAGCCCATGCCGAAGATCGCTCTGGTCGACGACGACCGCAACATCCTCACCTCGGTGTCGCTGACGCTCGAGGCCGAGGGGTATCAGGTCGCCACCTATACCGACGGCGCCTCCGGGCTCGAAGGCCTGACGACCGACAAGCCGGATCTCGCCATCCTCGACATCAAGATGCCGCGCATGGACGGCATGGAGCTGCTGCGCCGGTTGCGCCAGCGCTCCGACGTCCCGGTGATCTTCCTCACCTCCAAGGACGAGGAGATCGACGAATTGTTCGGGCTCAAGATGGGCGCCGACGATTTCATCACCAAACCCTTCTCCCAGCGCCTGCTGGTCGAGCGGGTCAAGGCCGTGCTGCGGCGCGCCGCCGCCCCCAAGGAAGCGGGCGCGGCGATCGTCAATGGCGAGGACGGGGCGCCGAAAACCTCGCTCGAGCGCGGCGCGCTGATCATGGACCAGGAACGCCACACCTGCACCTGGAAGGGCCAGCGGGTGACGCTGACGGTCACCGAATTTTTGATCCTGCTGGCGCTGGCCCAGCGGCCGGGCGTGGTCAAGAGCCGCAACGCCCTGATGGACGCGGCCTATGACGACCAGGTCTATGTCGACGACCGCACCATCGACAGCCATATCAAGCGCCTCAGGAAGAAGTTCAAAGCCGTGGATGACGATTTCGAGATGATCGAAACGCTCTATGGCGTCGGCTATCGCTTCAAGGAGCAATAAGGCCTTTGGCCGTCCTCGATTCCGAC